>DLCF01000043.1:5909-8955 GCA_002480485.1 Planctomycetaceae bacterium UBA7805 | reverse complement strand
TTCGAGTCCCGTCGGCCTCGCTCGGGTTCGTTTCATGGGTGCTGTCGGCATGGCATCATTTCAGGCGACTGTAAGTTGTGCTTTCGAAACGGTGGCCTTGCTTGCCCCTGCTCGTGGCGTGTCTATCATTGCTTAGTGTCCGTGCTAAAACACTTTCTCGGGTCAGGTCTCCTGTCCGTGCGGCGTGAATATTGGCATGGCATCTCAAGCAGAGTGCGATCAAAACAAAAGGAGTTACCTCGAATGCAGTTCAGAGCAAAATTATGCTGGCTGATGGTGTTTAGTTTATTTATGACCGGGGCGGTCGGGGAGCACAGAGTGATGGCAGAAGATTCGAAAGAAAATGGTTCGCAGGCGTCGGATAACGTCCTTGATTTCAAAATGAATTCACTTGATGGCAAGCAGGTTGATCTCAACCAGTACAAGGGAGACGTCGTCCTAGTCGTCAATGTTGCCAGCGAGTGTGGTTTAACACCACAGTACACCCAACTACAGGCACTACACGAGAAGTATGGTTCCAAAGGGCTACGGGTATTGGGCTTTCCCTGCAATCAATTTGGGAGGCAGGAACCCGGCACTTCCGAAGAGATTCAAGAATTTTGCTCTTCGAATTATGGTGTCACCTTCGATCTTTTTGAAAAGGTTGACGTCAATGGTGAGGATGCCTGCCCGCTTTATCAGTTACTCACTCGACTCGACGCAAAGCCAAAAGGCGCGGGGAACGTTTCATGGAACTTCGAGAAATTCCTCATTAACCGAGATGGCAAGTTGGCGCATCGGTTCGAACCGCAGACAAAGCCAGATGATCCCGTGCTTGTTGGCGTGATCGAGGGTGAGTTGAAAGCGGATTAGACGCCGCGTTGTTCTCAGGCAGGCGAAACTTGATGACGCGGGATTTGGCCCCAAAGCAGAGGTCGTCACGAACGCAAGCGATTGGTCTCATCGTTTCGGTCGCGATATGTTACGGCGCAGCGTTGCTTGGAAACTTGGCTACCATGCCGCAGATTCCCACTTGGTATTCGGGGATCGCTAAACCGTCCTGGACACCACCCGACTGGGTGTTCGGTCCGGTGTGGTCACTACTTTATGCGATGATGGCCATCGCAGCTTGGCTCATCTGGCGGAATGAGGATCGGAAAAAATCAACGATTCCGCTGGTCTGGTTCGCGGTCCAGTTGATTCTCAACAGCTTTTGGAGTGTGTTGTTCTTCGGGATGCAAAAGCCGTCATGGTCGATGGTCGAAGTCTTTTTTTTGTGGCTGGCAATTTTTATGACTATCCGGGCCTTTTGGCCTCTTTCTCGCTGGGCGGCTTCAATGCTGGTTCCCTACCTTCTATGGGTTTCTTTCGCGTCGGTGCTCAACGTTGCGATTTGGCAGTTGAATCGGTAAATCCGGCGGCATGTCGCTGATTAGGAAGCTGCAGGTGGCTGTTTGCCCGTTGACTGCTTCCGTGCTGCCCACCACTCGCTCATGCTCTGAACAACCACAAAAAAGGTCGGCACGAACAACACGGCTAAAAATGTCGACGTGACCATGCCACCGAGCACGGTGGCTCCCAGCGAGATCCGACTTGACGCACCAGCGCCGTCCGCGATGACCAAGGGTAGCATTCCCAGGATAAATGCGAAGCTCGTCATCAAGATCGGCCGGAAACGAAGCCGTGCTGCTTCTGCAGCAGCATCAGTGATCGATTTGCCCTTTTGACGGATTTCCCTCGCAAACTCAACAATTAAAATGGCGTTCTTACTGGCCAGGGCAATGACGAGGATCAGTCCGATTTGCGCATAGATATCGATGCCGAACGGCAGGACATAGATCGCGGCTGCTGAACCCAAAAGTGCGATCGGAACAACCAGTATAACGGCCGTGGGGCTGGCCCAGCTTTCGTATTGTGCGGCGAGTACAAGGTAAACCATCACCACTGCCAACACAAAGACGATAATCGGCTGACTGCCCATATTGGCTTGCTGGTAGGAAACCGCAGTCCAGGCGTAATCGCTACCGAAAGGGAGGTGCTTTTCCGCCAAGCGTTGCATCGCGTCCATGGCCTCTCCCGAGCTGTATCCGGGACTTGCCTGACCGACTAACAGGGCCGCCGGGTAGAGATTGTAGCGACTCACGACTTGCGGACCGTACGTGCGTTTGAGGTCAATCAACGTGCCCAGTGGAACCATATCGCCTTTGCGATTGCGAACCTCCAAACGCTTGAGTTCCTGAATTGAATTGCGAAATTGATTGTCCGCCTGGATGCGGACCTGATAAGTGTAATTGAACTTGTTGAAATCATTGGCATAAAATGTTCCCAAATATCCTTGCATGGTCTGGAAAACATCATTCAATTCAAGGTCAAGGGTGGCTGCTTTTTGTCGATCAACAACAATCTCCATCTGTGGGACACCCGCTTTGAATGCGGTTTGAATCATCGCCACCGAGGGTTCATGCTCACCGCCTTTCGTGATTTCCACGACCGCGCTTTCCAGAGATTCAAGTTCACTTTGGATATCGTCTCCCGACTGCGATAGGAGTTCGAGGCTGAAGCCGCCACTGATGCCCAGGCCTGGGATGGAGGGTGGCGGGAGGGCAAACACTTTGGCAGGTTGATAATTTTTAAAGATAGCCTCCAGGTTATTGAAGATACCCAGTAGAGAGGTCTCATCGGTCGTTCTCTCGGACCAGTCTTTGAGAATGATATAGATAATTGCGTTATTCGAGGAACCCGTATTATCCAGAAGCGATCGCCCGCCAATGATTACAGTGTCGTCGACGCCGGGCAATTTTCCGATCATGCTTTCCAATTCACTGGTCACCGTGTGGGTGCGCTGCAGCGAGGCTGCGGCTGGTAACTCTACTGACACAAGCAGATAGCCCTGATCTTCAATGGGAAGAAAACCGGTAGGCATCGATTGGAACCACCATGCGGTGAGGACCACGAGCGTCAAAAAACCAAACATGGTGACGTAGACCCAACGCACGAGTCTGCGAATCAAGGCGAAGTACATTTCCTCGCAGCGATCGTAACAACGGTTGAACGTGCGAGCGAAGAT
>DLCF01000043.1:0-5513 GCA_002480485.1 Planctomycetaceae bacterium UBA7805 | reverse complement strand
GTGCTGATAACCGCAGTGGCGGCGATCGTCAGCGCGAATTGCCGGTACATCTGCCCGACGATGCCATCCAGAAAGGTGGAGGGCAGAAAGACTGCCATCAGTACCAAACTGGTTGCAATAATCGGTCCGAACAATTCATCCATTGCTCGGATGGTGGCATTCTTGGGATCCTCTCCTTTACTGACATGATGGGCTGCATTTTCTACAATAATAATCGCATCATCGACCACAAGACCGATCGCGAGAATGAGTCCAAACAGGGTGAGCATGTTCACGGTGAATCCGAACACCGCGAAAAATGCGAAAGCCCCGATAATGGTGACCGGTACGGTCGTTGCAGGAACCATGACTGCCCGCCAATCCTGCAAGAACACCAGAATCACCACCAAAACAAGAAAGCCGGCCTCGAATAACGTTCGATACACCTCATCGATAGAAGCTTTTACAAATTTAGTGGTGTTAAACGGAATATCGTAAACCAGACCTGTCGGAAAACGTTTGGAGAGCTCCACCATTTTTGCCTGGATGGTCTCCGCAAGGTCCAGGGCATTAGCACCCGGCAACTGGTATACTGCTACACCCGCACTGGGGAGGCCACCTTTTTCACAGTAAACACTGTAGTCTTTACTCCCAAGTTCGACGCGTCCCACATCGCGGAGATAAATCAAATCACCATTATCTCCCGTTTTGAGGATAATACTTTCAAATTCGCTCACATCCGTGAGCCGCCCCCTCACGTTAAGCGTTAATTCGAATTCCGTATTCGGCGGGGCCGGAGGCGCACCGAGTTGACCTGCGGCAACCTGCACATTCTGAGCCTGAACCGCCTTCAGCACATCCTGCACGGTTAAATCACGCGCCTTTAGAGCGCCCGGATTGAGCCAGATCCGCATCGAATAGTCGCCGCTGCCGAAGACGGTGATGCTTCCGACCCCATCAATCCGCGAAAGCTCCTCTTTAATCCGCACCGTGGCATAATTGCTTAGTGCGAGCGGACTGATTGATCCGTCGGGGGACGTGAGTGCAACAATCAATACGATATCGGTCGATTGTTTTTGAGTTACCACGCCCTGTTGCTTCACCTCTTGTGGCAGTTGAGGTTCTGCGATTGCTACTCGATTTTCCACCAGGATTTGCGCGGTGTCCAGATCGGTGCCGATGTCGAACGTCACGGTAAGGGTGTACGTCCCATTGCTCGCACATGTACTCGACATGTAGAGCATGTTTTCCACACCGTTGACCTGTTGTTCAATCGGTTGAGCCACGGTTTCCGATAAAACAGTCGCATTCGCCCCCGGGTAGGTAGTGACCACCTGCACGGTAGGTGGGGTGATTTGCGGATATTGCTCAACGGGCAACCTGATCAGCGTTACGATGCCCAGAATAATCGTGACGATAGCGATCACATTCGCAAAAATGGGCCGCTCGATGAAAAATCGCGACAACATGGTAGTGAGGCATCCTCAGGAATTGGTGGACATTATGGCCCGCGGGGTGACTGCGTGGAACCGATGTGGAATCAATCCCCTACCCTCCGTTGCCGGAGGTCTGGATGGAGTCGGATTTTGGCGATTGTTTTGATGCAGCATCTGCCTGTCGGGCGCTGACTTTGGTACCGGGCGCTGCATTATGCTGTCCGGCAATCACCACCCGATCGGTGGTGGCTAGCCCGTTTTCGATGACTGTCATACCTCCTACTTCAGGGCCGATTTCGATATATCGGTAATTGGCGACATTGTTTTCATCCACAGCGACCACATATGTTCCCACAATGTCTTGTCCGATGGCCTGGCTTTTGATCAACATGTGCGGTCCTTGCGAGACCGGAACGCGGAGTTTGACAAATTGTCCCGGCACCAGAACACGCGTGCCGGTTTCAGGCTTCGGATTCTTGAATAGTCCGCGTACCTGCAGCGTGCCGGTATCAGTGCTGAACTGATTGTCACTGAAATCAACCAAGCCCTTGTGGGGATATTTGTCCCCATCAATATTGAGGCCGAGTTCTACCGGAATTTTTTTTGAATTGACCGGAGGACGTTCGCCGTCCCGAATCGATTTTTGCACGCGGTCGATGGTATGTTCGTCGACATAGAAGTAGGCGTATATCGGATCAACCGAAACCACGGTGGTGAGCAGCGTCGCTTGGGCGGTCCCGCCAGTGATTAGATTTCCGATCGAAACGTAGTTGCGGCTAACCTGCCCTGCGATGGGCGAACTGATCGTGCAATAATCCAAGTCGAGTTGGGCTTCCTCGAGTTGTGCTTGAGATTGCAATACATTTGCATCTTGGACACCGACGTTCGCAATCGATCGATCAATGGTGACCTGAGCGATCGCACCCGGGTCGGTTTTTTGCAATCCGATGTCCCTTTTGTATTGAATGTGCGCCAACTTCTGTTGGGCCTTCGCTTGTTCGAGGTTTGCACTCTGCTGATCCACCTTCGCCTGAAAAGGTCGTTGGTCGACGATGAATAGCACCTCATCTTTGCGGACTTCCGAGCCACTTTCGAAACGTATCTGGTCGAGGTAACCCGAAACACGACTCCGTACATCGACCGAATCGATCGCCTCGACTTGCCCGGTGAAATATTCGTACAGAGTGACATCCTGCATCATGGGGTGCATCACGGTCACTGGTGCAGGTTGCTCGATATCCCCACTTTCTTTCCGACAACCGACCAGCGCCATAAAAAACCACATAACGCAAAATGGTGCGCAGAGTACCTTCATCCGCAAGGGTGACAAACGCTCCGAGAATGGCGATCGTTTTTCCGTTTGATTCCCTAGAGCTGGGATCGGTTGCTGATTCGCATCAGTATGGCCCCGTCTCCGATACGATGCCGCATTCCCTTCAACCATTCCACGACCCCGCACGTTGAAATCCACCCATATCAGTCCGGTTCGAGTATAGTTCAAATTACCTCCCGTTTGCAGAAAAGAGATGCTCGATACGGCGGATTCGAGACAGAATCTTCGAGAGTGCAACACAGTATGGTTCTATTTTTCTGTCATCCTCTCAGGTCGTGTGCCTCGCAGTTCGCCACCCCATTTGATGAATCGACCGGAGAGTTGTCCGGTCGCATTAACTGAGAGGTAGTTGTAGTCGTTCCCCTTCTCGCCCCAATCAAAGAAATAACCCTCTGCCTTGGTCCACGTGCCATGCTCCTCATGGTCAGCACCTTGCCAATGGCACGTCCCGTCATCTTTGACCTGCATAGTTCCGCCATACCAGGTCCATGAGCCCAGAATGGGAGGAGTTTCCGATGGGTGCGATTTTTCTTTGCTGGTCCATGCGGCGATCACGATGAGCAGGAAGGCTAAAAATAGTAGCGAAAGGCCTCCGACTTGTTGTAGTTGTTGATGTTTCATGCTGACAATTCTCGGTTCATTGTTGTGCAAAATAGCGGATATTCGCTCGTATCAGAGGTTCTGCTCCACCACTGGGGATACCAAAGGTCCACGAGCTGTTTCATAATAGTTCAAACAAGTGGCTGGCGTAAACGGGGAGGGCTAGGGGCTCTTTCCGTCGCCCATCGGCGAATCTCGCTCTAGTTCCGACTTGAGCCACCCGGGCCGATTGGTAGTAACGCCATCCACCCCGCATCGGGCGAGGTCGCGTGCCCGAACCGGCTCATCGACGGTCCAGAAATAACAGCGTAATTTTTCGTCTCGCAATCGGTCTACCGCATCGCGACTGATCATCGCCCGCGCGTCCAAGTCGACCCCATCGAAATTCATTTGTTTTGCCGTCGTCACCAAATTCTCGATATCCCTACGGCCCCAAATGGTTGATTTTTTATCAGGTAACGCAGCACACAACAGAGCGGCAACCCGTGGCAACTCGATTTTTATTTTCGCTAGCAACGGTGAGTTAAAACCAATCAGCACCACTTGTGATTGCCGGTCTGCATGCTGAGTAAGTTGGTCGACAAGGGGATTGATTATTTCGTCACCGCATTTCACCTCGACAAATAATTGCCCGGAAGGTGGGATAGTTGCTAGAATTTCTGCCAGCAGCGGAACGCGCTCTCCAGCATATTTCTTACCTTTCCCGTTACAGGCATCCAATTTTTGGATTTCCGCGTAAGTTGTATCTGCAACCACCAAGCTACCATCACATGTGCGCTGCGTGTCGGCGTCATGCATGGCCACAATTTTCTGATCCTTGGTCACCCGCACATCGATCTCAACTGCATCGGACTGCTGTTGCCATGCCAGGGCGACTGCTGCCAGCGTGTTTTCTGGTGCATCAAATGAAGCACCCCGATGGGCAACAATTTCCAAAGCGGGTATGGGTGATTCCATGCTTGTTCTGCCAAGACCGAAAAAATGGTGGGAGAACGGCACGATCCACTGCTCGAATTCCCCGTAGCGACTTAAAAATCATCTTAGTTGCAATACAAGACGGAAAATGCGGATTGAACTCGCCGTTGCACTTGGTAAATTTAGGTTCACTCGCAGTAATTTGGGCATGCGCATCATAGCGGCAAAGTTGAAAGCGCGAAGACGGATGTTGGGACTCAAATCAAAAACATCCATGCGATGGGTGCAGCAGGTTACGGAGAACCTTGAGGAGGTGCTAATTGATCATGCGCATTGCGAAAAAAAAGCAGCTCGCACTGCGATGAATCTGTTGTGTGCCTACGATACTCACATTGATCTTTGCCGGGAGATGACACTCATTATCGCAGAAGAACTCGAGCACTTCGAGCAGGTACGTGTGCTGCTTGCGCAGCGGGGTATTCGGTTTGGTCGCCAGCAACCGGCGGCTTATGGCAAAGAACTCAATAAATTAGTTCGGTCGGACGAACCGGACCGTGCAGTAGATCGGCTTCTCATTGCCGGTTTAATCGAAGCACGTTCCTGCGAGCGGTTTGCCGTACTTCGGGATCACATTGAAGATTCCGAGCTCCGGAAATTTTATGGCGATCTGTTTCAGTCCGAAGCTCGACATCACATGACCTACCTGAAATTAGCACGTACGTTTGCACCGGCCGAGTCGGTTACCTCGAGGTTACGTTCGTTGGCAATCGCCGAAAGTTTAATTCTCGAGCAGCCTGGGACGCTGCCACGGATGCATAGCTGACGTCGCGCTGGTGCGTGTATCAACCAGCGCCGCACAAATCAGCGCAAAGAAAGAACCGACCGAAAAAATTCAGCGGGCATTTCCGACCTAACAAAATGCTTGACAATCGCCATAAGACGTCTTATGCTCTTGAGTTAGGTGATTATGTTGCGATTTTTTCCCGGTTCAAGGTATATTGGAGAGCGTTGATTGGGATACCGGTGATACGAACAGCGACCCAGAGTGCGGTGGTACGGAGGAGGGTTTTGTACCTGTAAGAAGAAACACCGAAAACTTCAATTGTGTAGACGAATACCGTGCCGTCTGTTTAGTGAAACAATGAGGTGGCAATGAAACAGCTCGGAACAGTAGAAAATAATGGAGAGCAAATAATGAGAAACGACCGCATCATCGCAAAGCGAAAGACAGGTTTTACATTGGTCGAACT
>DLCF01000045.1:36441-37263 GCA_002480485.1 Planctomycetaceae bacterium UBA7805 | reverse complement strand
TTACTTCAGTGCTTTCAAAATTTCTGCATGCCTCATCTTATTCTTTCTCTGGGTCCAAGCGGCCGACTGGGTTAACCAAGACCTTCTTTTTCACCGGCTCAAAAGGAATACCTGGAATCCGATCGTTGTAGGTTGCTTCGCATTTGCGCTTTTGATGATGTGGGTGATCCCTTATTTCTGGCCTGCTTTCCTACTGCTCTGCACAGCCTACGCAGCCCCTACACTGTGTTATGTCTTTTATTATCGCAACCCATTGGTGGAGGAACATCTTCGTGTACTAACGCCCGAACACCTAAAATTTCTTGCTTCAAAAAAATTACGTCACGTGGGAATCCATATTCGTGCGGAAAATCCGCTGATTTCGGAGGACACTCTGGGGCCCGAGGTCGATCTATTTGCAGATCTGAATCCGGCGAAACGGGATAAGCAGTCGCAAACAATTTTAGCTAGGCAACTAGAGGGGTATAACGCGGCGACCGAATTGTTTGGCGACGCACTGGACCGACGAGCAAGCCAGTTGCTACTCAATTTTGGTGAGCAGATGGGGATTCGGTATTTTATTGATGGTGTGTGGCATAACCTGCCCCCTCAATCTTTAGAAATCGGCAGGCAGATTACGGAGGTCCTTTCCGCCCTTGCTACGGATCCTGACGATGTGGCTCAATCATCGTTCGCGCAAGGAACCGAGGCTGATTTTTCGGCGAATTTCCGCAAAATAATTGACTCAGAGAGTGATTCGATAAAGCTCGATCACATGCAGGCAAGTCGCAATCGGTTCCACGGGAAATGGGAGGAGACTGTTACGTGCAAACTTACGCTCGC
>DLCF01000045.1:0-36050 GCA_002480485.1 Planctomycetaceae bacterium UBA7805 | reverse complement strand
CACGATTTAGGCATGCGGAATAAGACGGCGGAGGAAGTAACCGATGCACTACAAAGCACGCAGGGAATGATTTTGTTTTCCGCACTCCCCTCCGGTGGATTAACTACTCTGATCAACATCGGACTAGGCAGCGTTGATCGCTACATGCGGGATTTTGTCAGTGTAGAAGATTCTGATTCACCTGCACCTGAGATCGCGAATGTCGACCCGAAATATTATGACTCGACTGCTGGTGAACGACCGGTCGATTGTCTCCCTGCTGTCTCTCGCGCACAACCCGATGTAATTGTTTGTCGTGATATGGTGGATCCCCCATCGGCAAACCTTCTCTGCGAATTAGCAATGAAGGATTTTCTCATCATAAGTTCCATTGCTGCACGCGACAGCCTGGAGGCATTGCTACGTGTATTGGTGATGAAGGTCGCGCCCGAATTAGTTGCGGGTTCGATCACCACCGTGGTGCATGGTCGATTGATTCGGAAATTATGCAGCGATTGCAAAGTTGCCTATAAACCCTCGCCAGAGCTACGAAAACGATTGGGGATTCCGCCAGAGCGCGCAGATAATTTTTATCGATCGGCTCCGCCCGAAAGTGAAAATTTTTGTGATGTCTGCGAGGGTATCGGGTATCACGGCACCACAGGAATCTATGAAGTGCTACATATGAACCAGGACATTCAAAAAATCCTCGTAGGCGGAAAACCAAATATTGATGACCTTAAAAAAGCTGCACGCAAAGCGGGCATGCACACTGAACTTGATCATGGGAAATTACTTGTCGCACGAGGAATCACCGCCGTGGAAGAACTCCAGAGAGTGTTGAAAAAATGATTTTATCTGCACTGTTCGTTCTGATTATGCTCGTCGTAATTGCTGAAATTGGTAAAGACGGCATCTGGCACAGCTTGCTAACGTTCTTTAACGTTATGTTTTCCGGGACATTAACGATGAATTTTTTTGAACCGGTCGCATTGCGATTAGATGTGATGATGCCGAGCTTCAGTTACTTCGTTGATTTTCTGGCATTCTGGGGAATTTTCATCAGCAGCAGTCTATTGATCCGATTGCTTACGCAATCGCTATCAAAAGTGCGTGTGCGATTTATTAAACCTGTTGATCTTGCAGGCGGATTGTTTTTTGGCCTTTGGACTGGTTGGATCCTGGTATCGCTGGTAGCGACTTCTCTACACTTGGCACCTCTTGCAGTGAATTCGTTTGGGGGGAACTTTCAGGCGAATCCTGAAAGCCGTATGTTTTGGTTTGCGCCAGACAGACGCTGGTTAGCCCTGATGCAAAAGACGTCGCAAGGCAGCTTCGCCCGATCCGTCAATCCAAAACAGCCCTCCGCGCAGATCTTCGATCCCAATGGAACATTTATTCTGACTTATGGGGCCCGCCGAGGGACTCTGGAAACGCTTCCCGCACTACGGGTTCAAAGGACCTGGGGGAATGGGGCCATTCAAGAGCCTCCATCAACGAATCGCTGATAATGCGATTCAAACTTGAATTTAAAGCACCTAAGAATTACGCGTTGTCATGAGCGAAGAGCGTCAAAACGATATAGGCAGTCCCCTCGAGGCAACTGATTTCCGTAGCCGATTTCGACAGAGCGGATGGGCTATTCTAGCTGTGTTACTCGGAACTTTTTCAATGTTAACACTACTGGGACCTGCGTGGTGGATCTGCGGTGGCCTCGGGTTTCTTGGCTGTACGCTGATCCTTATCCATTTGAATCATCAACGCCCGTCAACGTTTATCCATATAATTGCAATCGGGGGCCTTTGCCTGAGTTTGCTGACGATCTCCTATGCGCCCACGCAACATTACATGTACAAAGTGGCGATCGCGAAACAGGCCGAACTCTTTGGAAATAATTGGATTAAAAATCTTCTCGACGGCAAACCATTCATGGCGTTAGCCGGGATGACAGATCCCGGAGTACGACTTCCGCAAGAGCAAATCGCTGCCTACTATCAAAAAACATCAAAAGGAAAAAAAGAATTGCGGCAATTTGAAAAAAAATCCCTCGTGCGATCTCTGCTCGCTCTGAACGGGAGCGCTCGGGCGGATTTTTTTCAGACAGAAAGCGTGCATTATCAAGGGCGCGATCCAATTGTTACGACTCTCTTCTCAGTGACTTATTTGGAAACGCCTTTGAAAAAGAAAACCTTCTTCGTGCGACTAATGATGAAACGGAGCGAGGACGGCGCTGCGGGTCAGTGGTCAATCCTAGCATACCGTGGGGGAGTACGGCCTCGATCCGGGGCCTATGCTGCGTTGAAAACGCTTCTTAGGTTCGGCTAGAGAATCCGAAAATCTTGGCCACCGATGCCTGTGCGAATGACTCGCGAGTGGTTGAAACTATTTACGGTGGGCCCGCGCATGACCGAGCATGTGACCAAAAGCATTCTCCAGTTCTGCGTGACGAAATGAGAAGCCACTGTCGCACAATTTTTCCGGAGTAGCAGCCACGCTGGAACAGAGTAACGCATCGGCTACCTCTCCTAGACACAGATTCGCCACACGACTCGGAAAGGATAACAGGGCCCAGCGATGCAGCGCACGGGCCAATTTCTGGGTGAAGTCCGCATTAGTAATCGGTTGTGGAGCGACAACGTTAAGTGGCCCATGAATTTCGGATTTCATCAACGCGTGATGTATTGCCTCCACGGCATCATCCAGCGAGATCCAACTCCAGTATTGTTTCCCCGTGCCGATCGTTCCCCCCACACCGCCACGAAATACCGGAAGCATTGCACTAAGTGCGCCTCCGCGGGGAGATAAAACCATACCAAATCGCAAATGCACCACCCTTATCCCGGCATCTATTGCCGGTCGACAAGCCTCCTCCCAGGCTGCCGACAGCTCCGCCAGAAAACCTTCCCCGCGGGCTGCGTTTTCCGTGCGATAATCAGTCGACCCTGCATCGCCATAAAAGCTTGTTCCGGAGGCGGCAAGGAGAATAGCCGGTGGGTCGGGTTGCGATACCAGAGCCTCGCAAAAGCTGCGTGTCCGCTCAACGCGACTGCTCCAGATCTCACGTTTCTGCTTTGTTGTCCACCGACCATGGGAAATATTTTCTCCTGCCAGGTGGATCACCGCATCCCACTTTTCCGCTGCTTTTTCCAACTCCCCGCCGATCCCAGGGTTCCAGACAATTTTTTCGGGAGCCGATGTTTCACGTCGCGAGCGACAGATTGCCGTTACACGATGTCCGCCAGTGGTAAGAAACGCAGTGAGTGCGCTGCCAATCAATCCATCTGCACCAGTGATGCCGACCGACATACGCGGTTGTTCCCGGTAACGTGCATGTGCTGATAGGTCGGCACGAGTTACAGCATGCCGAAAGGCAAACATTCTCTCAATTTTCTCCGCAACTGATCGTCCGGCAAGCCAATTTCCGCACCGTCCGCCGGGAAGGCTGAATTCCAGTTGGTCCTCAAGCACAGAAGTTTGAGGGCTGTCATCAATAAATTTGTGACGATGACGCCAGTAAGCGAATGGACCACGGAGCTGCTGATCTTCGAAATACTCCGGCGGACAGCAGGCGGTGTGCTCAGCCAGCCAGCGAATCGCAAATGGACCCAAACGGGTCAAAAATTCTACCTGAGTGCCCGTATTGATATCCGATGCAGGTCGCAAAACACGAATATTTTCCCAAGGAGGTAATAGCCTAGCGAGCGCCCCGGGTCGTTGATGCCATGCAAACGCCTCCGACCGGGTAACCGGTAGCCGGGTCGGAAAACAGGCTCTTTGTAAGTGAAAGTTTCTCAATGCACAGTCCTCTGGGCGAATTACCCCGAAAGAGGGGATTTTGCGAGCCGATCGTCGACAAACTGTGGTACGACGAATTGCGGCAAAAATCGACCCGTTTTTATGCAATTTAGTGCTTTTTATCGTTGAGCCGCCAATTTTTCTACAATTAAAAATTTGTTTCCATTGGCAAAGCTCGCCGATTGACATAAAAATAGTCAAAACGTTCATTGATGTGTTCGGATCGTGTTATGTCGTTACCAAACTCAGCCTCCTCCGCCCCGAAGACGGTCTCGCCAAAGCAGGTCGCGAAGGCCATTGGAGTGAGTGAGTCGTCACTCAAACGGTGGTGCGATCAGGGTTTGATTCCGATGTCCAAGACCGAGGGCGGGCACCGGCGACTAAACCCGGCAGATGTTGTAGCCTTCATTCGGAAATCTGACCGGCACCTGGCGGAACCCGAGTTATTAGGGTTGCCCGCTGGAAGTCCTCAGCGGAGTAAGTTTACCGATTCCTGCGTTGACCGGCTCACACAAGCCTTGATTGACGGTAAAGATGAGGTTTGCCGGCGACTTATTTTCGACCTTTACTTGGGCAACGAGCGTCTGGGTCGAATTTTCGATGAGTTGATTGCCCCCGGTTTTGCTCAAATCGGATCCTTATGGCGGTGTGGCAACCTTGACATCTACCAAGAGCGTAGAGCCGGAGAAATTTGTGAGAGCATTTTGATCGAACTTCGATCCTATCTTCCGGTTCCGAATGAGAGGTCTCCTTACGCAATAGGTGCCACGCCTGCAGGGGATGAATATCGCATCGCCAACCGAATGGCTGAGCTGATACTGAGAGAGCTTGGTTGGAATGCCGTTTCACTGGGAACATCCTTACCCTTTGAGACGATTCAGAAGGCAATCATCCGCTACGACCCGAAACTTCTTTGGCTCAGCGTTTCAACGATTGTAGACGAGCAGTGCTTTTTTTCCGAATACCAGCAGATGCGTGAATCGGCCGGCAGTGATTTGGCCATCATCTTGGGTGGCAACGCCTTGACGGACAACGTTCGAAAGTCGATAGATTGCACTGCGTATTGCGAGCACATGCAGGATCTTGAATCATGTGTTGCAAAAATTTTTAAAGTTTGACTCTCTCGGCACAGTCAAACAGTTAGCGGCTGGGGCACTCTTCATGGCACGGGATTCCGACCAACGCCTGCGGGTTGCAATAATTGGGGGCGGTATCAGCGGAAACATCTGCGGGTACCTTCTCCATGATAGCCATGACGTCACGCTTTTTACGGCCGACTCACACAATGGTGGACACACCCACACGCATTGTATCGAATTTGAAAATCGCAAACTGCATGTCGACACAGGATTCATGGTGTATAACCAACGGACCTACCCCTTTTTTGTCAAACTATTGGAGCGGCTAGGAATCCGATCTAAAAAAAGTGATATGAGTTTCAGTGTGCGTTGCGAGCGAAGTAACCTGGAATACTCGGGTAGTTCAGTGAATGGCCTGTTTGCCCAGCGATCCAACGTATTACGTCCAGCTTTTTATCGAATGCTTCTCGACATCCTTCGATTTAATCGAGAAGCTCCGCGTGCCTTAGAATTGTGCAGTGACAGCCTCACCTTACAAAGCTATTTAATCAAGAATCGTTACAGCGACTACTTTATTCAAAACTATCTTGTGCCACTCGGTGCCTCGATCTGGTCGGCCCGAGCGGATCGTTTTCTTGCGTTTCCCTTAAAATTTCTAATCGCGTTTCTGGACAATCATGGTCTGCTACAGGTCCGTAATCGGCCTCAGTGGTATACCATCGAGGGTGGCGCACAAAGATATGTCGAAGTTATGACGCAAGGATTCAAAAATTCGATTCGACTAGACTGCCCCGTCGAACGTGTCGATCGGTCTTCAGACTCGGTCAAACTGCATACTCGAAGTGGCGCTGCCCTTGAATTTGACCGCGTGATATTTGCGACCCATGCCGATACCACCCTCGCACTTCTTTCGAAACCGACCCCGAAAGAGACGGAGATCCTCAGCCAATTTGAATTCCAGCAAAACAAAGCAATTTTGCACACCGATCAGCGTTTGCTTCCGAAAAGCCGTCGTGCCTGGGCCAGTTGGAACTACCATGTCAGTGACGAATCGGCCGCCCCCGCATCGGTTACCTACGATGTGAACCGACTTCAAAGCCATGGTTGCTCCCAGCCTATCTGCGTAACTTTGAATCCGACGCATGAAATTGACGAGCACCACGTGATAAAGAAAATGCTATACCGTCATCCAGTTTTTTCCACTGGTACAATCACCACACAGAATCGGCAACAGGAAATTAATGGGGAAAATAACTCATTCTTCTGTGGTGCATATTGGGGATTTGGTTTTCATGAAGACGGGCTCCGGAGCGGTCTTGCTGTTGCCAAATGCTTTGGGAAAGAGCTCTGATGGTGCATCATAGCTATCTATATGAGGGCATGCTCTCGCATCGGCGTTTTCAGCCTCGGGAACACGCATTCCAATATCGACTTTACATGGCCTATCTCGACCTTGATGAGTTCGATAAACCTCATTCTAAAGAATGGATTCGCAGGGAGCGTTTTACTTGGGCATCATTCTTACGATCCGATCACTTCGGGAACCCGGCGGAGCGACTGACAGAATCGGTAAAAAATCTGGTCCTCTCACGAACAGGGAATTTAGTGGATGGGCCCATCCGCCTTCTGACACAATTGCGGACCTGGGGCTACTATTTCAGTCCACTCAATATGTATTACTGCTTCCGATCGGATGGCACCACACTTACCGCGATTGTTGCAGAAGTGAGTAATACTCCCTGGAAGGAGCGGCACCTTTATGTTCTCTGGGAGGGAAACCAACTGCTTAGCGGAGAAAATCTTAAGTACAGACACCCTAAAGCATTTCACGTTTCCCCTTTTATGAACATGAATCAAATATACGATTGGTCTATCCAAATGCCGTGCGAAACACTACGCATTGGCATCCGGAGCACAAATCAAGACCAAACGCTTTTCCAGGCCGGATTAATGCTAAAACGCCACGTACTAAACCGGCCAACGCTGAGAAGGATGCAAATACGCTATCCTTTACTAACACTTCAGATAGTGACCGCCATTTATCATCAGGCATTTCGACTATGGAAAAAAAAGCTTCCCTTCTATCCCCACCCGAAAACATCGGCAAAGTCGTAGTCCCACCCGTTGTTCCAACAGCCACGAATCCCTCGGTTTCGGCTGAATCCGATAGCAATCGGTCACGGCGCACTTCATTTTTCAAGCGCCTCGTATTTGCCCAGTTTTCAAACATCCGACATGGGCAACTTACACTGCTGGAAACCGATCAAAGCACAACCTTTGGTGAGCACAACAGCCCTGTTACGGAAATTATTATTCACAATCCAAGGTGCTATCGGCGTTTGGCTTTGGGCGGGGCAATCGGAGCTGCGGAATCCTTTATTGATAGAGACTGGTCGACCCCCGATTTAGTCAGTGTGATTCGACTGTTTGCAAAAAATGAGATCTATCTACGACAGATTAACCACGGTCTTGCACGGGTCAAGCAATGGTACTATTGGATTCTATCGCGTTTGCATCCCAACTCGAAAAAGGGGAGTCGAAAAAACATTTCCGCACATTACGATCTGGGAAACGAATTCTTCCGCCTATTTCTTGATTCATCAATGACTTATTCCTGTGGTATTTTTGCTCGACCCGAGAGTAGTCTTTTGGAGGCCTCTCTGCATAAATACCGCGTGATTGCCGAACAACTTCATCTCTCCTCGGATGATCACGTAATTGAAATCGGCTCCGGGTGGGGCGGGTTCGCTTTTTTTGCAGCTGAAAACTATGGCTGCCGAATCACAACGACCACGATTTCCGCAAAACAATTTGCCTACGTGAATAACAAGGTCCGGCAAAACAATTTGACTGAAAAAATTAACGTAGTCTGTAAAGATTATCGCGACCTAAAAGGCACTTTTGACAAACTTGTATCGATCGAAATGATAGAGGCAGTCGGGCACCGATTCTTAAAAACTTTTTTTGAGAAGTGCAGCGATTTACTTGAGCCACAAGGAAAAGCCCTGATTCAGGCGATCACTGTACCCGATAAAGATTATCCTCGTTATCGTCGGTCGACTGATTTTATCCAGCAGTTTATTTTTCCCGGCGGCTGCCTTCCATCGCTTGGTGCAATTCGACAAGCCACCGATGAAGCAGGTCTGCAGCTAGTCAATCTGACCAATTTTAGACAGGATTATTTTCGAACGCTCACTGAATGGCGAACAAAATTTCACGAAAATATCGACGCTATCCGAAGCCTCAATGTGGGCGAACCATTTCTTCGGCTTTGGGACTATTACCTATGCTATTGCGCTGGCGGCTTTGCGGAAGGGAAAATTGACGTCGGCCATATTTCGCTTGAAAAATTGGGCAGTCCAACTCAGTCATGAATTCGCGATCACTTTGCATACCCATGTGCGATAAATATCTGAAATGAGCCCGGCCGAACAAATTATTGTAATCACAACATTCGCATGCGCTTTAATGGTGCTGTTGTGGTGTGTGCAATTAGTGCAGAAAAATGCCGGGATTGTTGATCTGGGTTGGACGGCGGGAATCGGGGCAAGTGGCACTTTTTTTGCAATCACTTCCGGCGGTGACTTATCGCGAAGAATCGTGGCAGGGCTGTTGATCAGTATCTGGTCAATTCGCCTCACATTTTATCTTTTTAAACGTATGCGAGGACATGCCGAGGAGAGTCGTTATGCCACACTGAGAAAAAAATGGGGGGCATCCGCAAACTTTTGGATGTTTTGTTTTTTTCAAATTCAAGCCGTGACCGTTTTACTCTTCGCACTTCCCCTGCTTGTGGCATGCTGGAATCCACTTGATTTTGGCGTATGGGATTTTCTCGGAATTGCGATCTGGCTTGTCGGATTCTCTGGTGTGGCCCTGGCTGATGCACAGTTGCATCGATTCAAGCAGCATCCGGGCAGCCGAGGCAAAACATGTCGCGATGGCCTTTGGTATTATTCGCGACATCCGAATTACTTTTTTGAGTGGGTGCTCTGGTGGTGCTGGCTACCGCTATCCGTGAGCGCCTCCTACTGGTGGGTCGCGACAGTGTTACCGCTGCTTTTGCTTTATACCTTGGTTTACAAAACTGGAATACCTCCGACCGAGGCACAAGCGATTGTTAGTCGGGGCGATGACTATCGAGCATATCAAAAAACAACGAGTGCATTTGTTCCGTGGTGGCCCAAAAAGAATCCTGCAGAGTGATTGGTTTTAAGTGATTGGTTTAAATTTAGCGGAACGTGGATGGATTCCTGATATTCTTATTCGCATAGGTATTCGGCGTCTGCTGCGCGCGAGGCTCAAGCAGCAGCACGCCCTTTACGCGCGCGACCGGGGGGCAAAGAATTCTTTTTTTGCGAAGCGGCGAAATGAACCGATTGCTGTGCAGACCGAGGATGCGAATCGCCAACATTATGAGGTACCCGCCGAGATGTTCCAATATATCCTCGGCCCTCGAATGAAATACAGTTGCTGCTTGTACCCGACAGGGAACGAATGCTTAACTGAAGCCGAAGAGGCAATGCTCGAAATGACATGCCAGCGTGCCGAGATCCGTGACGGGATGTCAATCCTGGAACTGGGCTGCGGATGGGGATCGTTAAGCCTCTGGATGGCAGAGCGGTTCCCTAAAATACGGATCGTCGCGGTATCCAATTCTGCAGGTCAAAAGGCATACATTGACGCTAAAGCGCAGGAGCGAGGGTTCAGTCAGATCAAGGTGCTGACTAAAAATTTAACGGACTTTCATAACGAGAAGCAGTTTGATCGAGTGATTTCGATTGAAATGTTCGAACATATGCGCAATTATCATGACCTCCTCAAACGTATTTCCGGCTGGCTCAAACCAGAAGGTAAACTATTTGTCCACATTTTTTGTCATCGAATGTACGCATATCTTTTTGAGACATCTTCCGAGGATGATTGGATGGCAGAACACTTCTTCACGGGAGGGATCATGCCATCTGAAGACATCTTTTCCCACTTCACGGATCATCTCCACGTCACCTCTCAATGGAGTGTCGATGGAAAGCACTATGCAAAAACCTGCGAGGACTGGATATCGCACCAAGATCAAAATCGACAGGATGTATTCAATGTGCTTAACCAGCACTTGCCCGCTGATTTGGCCACACTACAGTTTTACCGTTGGAGAATTTTTTTTATGGCGTGCGCTGAACTGTTTCGGTTCTCCGAGGGGCAAGAGTGGAAAGTCGGGCACTACCTTCTTGAACACACCCGCTGATTGCTACTCGCGTTGAAGAGGATTTATAATTGTGCGTAATTTTCCTCCGGAACGTATTCGACCTGGTAACGCAAGTAACGCAAATCTCAAGGGCGATTACATTCTGTACTGGATGGTTGCCAATCGGCGAACCCGCTGGAACTTCAGCCTCCAGCGGGCTTTGGATTGGTCTCGAGAATTGCGAAAGCCCCTGCTCATCGTAGAACCACTCAGTTGCGATTACCCATGGGCCTCGGATCGCTTCCATCAGTTTATTTTGGAGGGCATGATCGACAATGCAAATGCCTGTCAAGAGAAGCGTATCGATTATCGTGCCTATTTGGAACCGAAACGTGGCGCCGGTGATGGTTTGATCGAGGCTTTAGCAGAGCGGGCAGCTGTGGTCGTCACGGACGACTATCCGGCGTTTTTCTTGGCACGGATGTTGCGCCGAGCCACACATCGGTTGGCGACAAAATGCGAATTAATCGATTCGAATGGACTGTTTCCTATGGCGGCAACAGACAAATGTTTTGTCCGCGCCTATGACTTTCGGCGATTTCTGCAAAAGAACCTTCCCGCACATCTGATTGATCTGCCGGATGCCGAACCTTTGCCAGTTCCCGAGATCGGCGGTACCGTCACGCTGAATGGTTCTATCAAAAAGCGGTGGCCCGAGATCGCCCGCCCACTTTCTAAAGTATCGCTCGAAGAATTTCCGATCGATCACACCGTTCGATCGGTGGCGTTCACCGGTGGGCCTCAAGCGGCAGAGGGATGCCTGGAGCGATTCCTTGATCAGCGATTGGACGCATATGCCACAATGCGAAACCTCCCCGAAGAGAAAAGTTCCAGCGGTCTTTCACCTTATCTGCACTTCGGTCACATTAGTAGCCACTATATCTTTGACCGGTTGATGCAACGAGTCGCGTGGAGCGTGGAACAGCTGGCTGACTCGACGACTGGAGCTCGCAGTGGATGGTGGGGGGTGGACGAAAACACAGAAGCCTTGCTGGATCAACTCGTCACTTGGCGTGAATTGGGATTTAACATGTGCTCTCACCGTAACGACTATGAGCGGTTTAGCTCACTACCCGATTGGGCACAAAAAACTCTGCGGCAACATGCCAAGGATACACGTCCTTACCTCTATGATCAGGATTCGTTCGATGCCGCCGAGACGCACGATCCTCTGTGGAATGCCGTTCAGAGACAACTTGCCCAATCAGGCGAGGTTCACAACTACCTGCGTATGTTGTGGGGCAAGAAAATTTTGGAGTGGTCCGAAAGTCCGCAGGAGGCACTGAAAATTATGATTCACTTGAATAATAAATACGCAGTCGATGGGCGTGATCCCAACTCCTACAGCGGAATTTTTTGGGTTCTGGGCCGATACGATCGAGCCTGGGGACCTGAACGACCAATTTTTGGAAAGATCCGTTACATGAGTTCTGAAAACACGGCGAGAAAGTATCGGACGGCAGGGTATCTTGAAAAATGGGGTGGCTGAAAAACAATAGGCATTTGGTCTCGCCAAGGTTGAGACTCTTCATGTTGAAATAGAAAGGGAATGATATGAGTGACTGGCCAGAAGAAGGAGACAAAGCACCCCAATTCACGCTTACAGCGGATAACGGTTCGAAATGGAAACTGAGTGAAGCAAAAGGTAATCCCGTAGTGGTGTATTTTTATCCCAAGGATGATACGCCCGGTTGCACAAAGGAAGCCTGTGCCTTCCGAGATCAGCGTAAAGAGCTAAACAAACAGGGTGTCCAGGTTGTCGGCATCAGCCCAGATAGCCAGCAAGATCACGAAAATTTCCGCAAGAAATACAAATTGAATTTTCCCTTATTGGTCGATGAAAACCATAAGGTGGCGGAAAAATACGGGGCTTGGCGAGAAAAAAACATGTACGGCAAAAAGACGATGGGGATCGTGCGCAGCACGTTTTTAATCGACGCCAAAGGGCGGTTTGCAAAAATATGGCGGCGGGTTCGAGTGGACGGACACGACCAGCAGGTTCTCCAAGCAATCCAGCAATTGGACGCATAAATCAGTTGTCGCCCGCCTCCTTGGAAGCTTTGTCTTTACTCTCCTCCTTTTCCTGCTCGGCGATCGCAAAGAGGTGAGTTTTGTTACTGATGTAGAGGACATTGTCTGCAACAATCGGCGTGCTGTAGACTGAATTTCCCATGTTGATCGGGCCGGAGTCCCCATACTCGTCCACAGAGAGGATTTCTTTTTCAGGGGAGAGCTTGAAGATAGTCACGTCCCCGTCTTCATCCCCGATGTAAACTTTGCCGTCGACAATCAACGGGGAACCCCAGGCGGCGGCCAACATGTCATGAGTCCAATGCACTTTGCCCGTTTTGGCATCTAGGCAGTGAAATAGTCCGCTGAAGTCGGAGATGTAAAGCAAGCCGTCCTTGATAGCGACCGTACCACAACTACGATGCATCTCTTCTTCCCAATCGATTTCACCATCCTGATTCTGATCCTGCTTGTCGTAATGCCAGACAACTGCTGAGTTGGGATTGTCACGGGCCACCTCTCCATTTTTCGGATCAACCGCTTGTAACCGACGATGCGGAATCGTCTCATCTGGATTGTCCACGTGAAATGCCAAAGTTGGGCTCACATCTCCCCGCTTGGTCGGATCAATACACCAGAGGTGACCATTTCCCTCAGCATGCTCTGGATCCTGTCCCACCGCAACATAAACCAGACCATCATTAATAACCGGAGTGGCAATCACATTATTGCGGGTTCCGCGTCCGCCAAGTTCCCATTTTGATTCCTTAGGATTGCAATCAAACTTCCAAAGTAATTTAGAATTCCCGTTACCATCGCCCTGCGGATCAAAACTGTATACCCAACCGTCACCACCCGCAAAAATCACCTGAGGCACCCCTCCCAATACGCCATAGGCCGGGGAAGACCATTGACCATGCAAAATATTGATGCTTGGTGAATTGTCGGTCCAAAGGACCTCGCCCGAGTTTTTATCCATAGCCAGGAAACTTGGTGCGTCGGGAGACGGTAGCAGAATATGCGATTCGTCGACACCATTGGAAGTATTCACGAATAAAAGGTCGCCAGCCGAAGTGACCGAACAACTGCACATATTGTGCTGAGAAATGCCCAATCCTTTCATCATGTCATAGACCCAGACAACATCTGATTCCTGTTTGTCCGAAGTCGTGATCTGCTTAAATCCGCTCAACTTTGGCCCCACAAGTCGGACCTCGTAGCGATCGCTGCCTTTTTTCGTCAGCGGCACAATGGACCACTTCTTCCCGGCGGTTTCCGGAGTAACTTGAACCTTTTCCGGAAGTTCTGCGCCTGCCTTGCCGAAGGCTTCACGAATTGCTTCGGGGAGGACTGCGCCATCGAGTTGTGTTACTGCGGCTTGCACCTTGTCGGTAGTCGGATCCGATTTTTTTGCGATATCAAACATCCTGCCCCATCCCGCGGGCACACCGTCGTCCTGATTATCATAAAAGCCCTCGGTATCCAGGCATTTCACTTCGCCGCGACTTGTGACAAACCAGAGGCGATCTTGCTCTACAAGTGGAGCGCAGCAAATTCCTTGAAGCGGCCAGTCATGCACCCGACCCGTGCGCAGTTTCTCGCTGGAATCTTGCCAGAGAAACGAACCATCCTGCTTGTCAAAGGCAAGTAAACATCCGAGATCAACCTTTCCCGGATAACGGGGCAGCCAGCCACCACTGTTGTTGGTTCCGACAAAAACTCTATCGCCGGATACGACCGCATTCCCGTAGGTCTGAGAGCCCAAGCGAGCAACCCATTTGATATTTTTGGCGGTCTCTGGTTGCCAGACTGTTGGGTTGCCGGAAAATTCGCCGGTCGACCAATCCAGGGGAATATTCTCACCGACCGGCGTATTGTTCCTACGGCTGTCACCACCCCATTGGGTCCATTCTTTCGTGAGCGGAGCATTTGACGGTTTCGCTTCTTCGGAAAATCCGAAACCGTGCACAGTTAAAACGACAATCAGGGCCAACGCGATCCAATGTTTTTTTCCGTACATCGAAATGAATTATCCTCTCAAAAAGCAATCACAAATGACTAACAACGCTCTGCTACTGCCCCTCGCCTCTTCTATGAATCATTCGGGTAAACTCGGATATTGTCCAGGTAGAGCTCCGCATCTTTTGCATTCCCGTAGAGACCCGGGCTGCCATTAAGATTGGGTGATTCGTCGACTGCCTCAATTGTCCATGCAGCCGGTTCCTCCTGATCCCGTGGCCAGACTTTACCGCGAAGCAATGCCCGCGTATGACCATCTTGCTCCTCAGTAGTCACCGAGAACTTCATCCGATACCAGACATCAGGATTCCAGGAAAAATCAACATTTTTGGCCATTCGCATCACAGGAACCCAAGACCGAATCTGCAACTTCTGATAGGCTCCCATCAAGTCAAGCGTATAACGCTGGGCGATGAGGCCAATGTCGGGCATTTTATTATTTTTTTCATCTCCCCGGACATCTGCCTGAACCGTGTAGTCGTGCATGTCCGGATGTCCCATCCATGCTCGGGACCGTGCACCTTTGGGTATAGTGGAAACCTTCACCATCGTCTGCTCGCCATCTAGATTGCGAGCCTGATGCCGATACCGTGCCCCCACCCAGGTGATGGGGACCGCTTCGTCCTCGAAATCAAATACCCAGGGTAAATCAGGGACCACGCGGACACGTGCTGTGCCGGTCAATTCGCCCACCTTGCCGTGAATAACACTCGCTTGGTGCCCACTCGTATCTTGTGCAACAAACAAACCATCGGCATCAATCTCTGCCGGACCTTCCACCGTAAAATCAGCCGGGACCTGTCTTAAAAATCTTCCACGTGCGTCGAACAAACGCGCCCGGAAAGTGATTTTTTCTCCCGGACGAATTAGAGATTCTGCAGGCACGATTTGCAGATAACTGGCCTCGCTATCGGCGGGGGTCGGATCTTCAGTGGCCACGGGAGACGTCGGAACAGATTCTGATGCGGTGTTTTGGTCGGCCACGCAATAAAGATTTTCCGTGGTCGGTATGTACAGACGTCCATGCGAAACAATCGGCGAACCGTAACTACCCTCACCCGCTGGCAACCGCATTTTGTAAAGCGTCTTTACTTTTTCTCCCTCAATTTTCAGCGTGTACCAACGCCCGTTTGCTGTGCACAGATAGAGCTTTCCGTCAGCATAGAGAGGCGTAGAACGCATCACGGTACCGAGTTTCTTTTTAAATTTTCGCTCTCCCGTATCCGCATCAAAGCCCATAAGGGTCGCGCGATCATCCACTACAACCAATGTTCCATCAATCAGCAGGGGGGAACTCTTCCCGATCATCACTTCCTTCACACGCCATAAATCGCCCGTGTCTGTGAGATCAATTTCCCCAGCGGATCCTCTTGAGCCTTCGCGAGACGGATCTATGCATACTAGTCCGCCCATGGTCGTATCATCAATATTCTCTTCACCATGCGCGGCATAAACCTTCTCATTGGCGACTAAAGGCGAGACATTCAATCCACGACGGGAAAACTGATACTTCCAGATCGGCTTACCTGTTCTTGGTTGAAGCGCCCATACCGCTCCGTCGCCGGATCCGAATACAAGGGCGGCCTGTCCATCAAGCATTGCGATACTGGGCGTGCTATACGTCGTATCGTAGGGTAATAATCGTGTGCCTTTGAACCAAACCAACTCGCCTTTGCGTTTATCGAACGCAAGAAAACGATGTGCCGGTTTGGCCATATCACCCCACCCAATCACAATAGCGCTGATAATGACCAGATCGTCAAATAAGATTGGAACATTGGTACGGCCACCATAAGTGCTTAATAGACCATATTCCTCATGAAGTGAATGAGACCAAAGCGTCTCTCCCGTTTCACCGTCGAGGCACTGGAACATGCCACAAACTCCGAGTGCATAAACATGACCCGTTTCAGGATCCGCAACGCAACTCGACCAACCAACCCGCGTGTCGGGGACATCGGAAAGATATACATTAAATCTATTTTCCCAAAGGGTTTTACCGGTCGCTGCATCTACGCATACGACTTTTTCTCCCTCGCGAGCCGTCCCCGGTTCACTGCGAACGATCGTGTAGAGCTTGCCGTTGAGCACCACTGGCGTGGAAATACTGCCGAGATCATCCCGCTTCCACAGCAAGTTGCTTCCCTCGCCGCCCTTGGGGTTCCATCGTGCAGGTAATCCGGTTTCGGTAGAAATTCTATCCTGTCGCGGACCGCGCCAATTCGGCCAATCCAAAGGGTCAGTAGCGTTTGCGTCGTTCCCCGTAAAAATCAACAAGCTGACCGCGCCTGCGATGAGTCCAACTTTTCTGAGGTCACGTGGTATCGTAAAAAGGCGAGACATAAGCAAAGGTCGGTGGTTTGAGGGCTAAAAGAGGACAATCACAGAATATACTGCCCGGGACAGGCTAAACAAGCATAGACGGTCAGGCAAAAACCACGCTCAGTTTCTAAAATTACTATCTATTTCACGAATTTGAACCGGTGGCACTGCTGGCATCGATCAGACCCTCAGATCCCGGTATTTTGATGTCGCCAGTTCGCCCTTGACGACTTCGGGAGAAAATTCTAAATCAGGCCCTTCTATTTAGTTAGCTGCGGTCAGACGTACCGTTTCCGAATAAAAAGGGGATGCGACGATGGCGATGAGCGATAATGTCGTGGTGAGTGATGGATCACAAGATGATGCGGAAAGCACCTGCTCCGCCCCTGTCACGGGTGTGCCGCTATTTGATATTCAGCGGCAAATGGCACCCCTGCGTCCTGAAATTGACGCCGCCGTTTCGAGTGTCTTTGATTCTGGGCAGTTTGTTCTCGGTCCCGAAGTCAAAACGCTCGAGACGAAAATTGCCGCCTTTTGCCAATCCAATTTTGCCGTGGGTTGTGCTTCAGGGAGCGATGCGCTGCTTCTAGCGTTGATGGCCGCAGAGGTCGGAGCGGGCGACGAAGTGATCGTGCCGAGCTACACATTTTTCTCTACCGCGAGTGCCGTTACGCGGGTTGGCGCAAAAGTCGTATTCGCTGACATTGATCCGGTCACATTCAATATCGACCCCACCGATGTAGCTCGACGAATCACCAAGCAGACAAAGGCAATTATCCCAGTGCATCTTTTCGGACAGTGTGCCGATATGAACCGACTCTCTGACGTTGCTCGTGGGAATGATTTGCTGATAGTTGAAGATGCGGCACAGGCGATTGGTGCGGAATATCAGGGTCGTCGTGCTGGAGCGTTGGGTGACATGGGATGCTTCAGTTTCTATCCTACAAAAAATCTTGGCGGTCCTGGTGACGGCGGAGTACTAACCTGCTGTGATGAAAAATGGTCTGATCGACTTTCACTACTGCGCGTGCATGGAATGCGTCCCCGCTACTACCACCGGGCAATCGGTATCAACAGTCGACTCGACAGTCTGCAAGCGGCGGTACTGAACGTGAAGCTTCCACATCTGGAGCAGTGGACCGACATGCGTATCGCTAATGCCCTCAAATACGACCAGCTGCTGAAAGCAGCTGGTCTTACCGATCACTTGGAACTGCCCGCTGCAACCGTGGAGGGGAGGCATGTTTGGAATCAGTATGTAATCCGCGTCCGAGGTGGCCAGCGAGATGCGCTACGCAATCATTTGACGGAAGCCAGGATCGGTACGGAAATTTATTATCCTGTGCCCCTGCACCGGCAGGCATGTTTTGCCGATCTTAACTATTCGGTCGGCAGTTTGCCTGAAACCGAGAGAGCTGCTAGCGAAACGCTTGCCCTACCGATTTTTCCGGAACTTTCCGACGCAGAGCAAAGGTTTGTCGTGCAGAGAATTTCCGCTTATTTTCAGGTCGCAAGCAAAGCCGCCTAGAGATTGCTATTTTTTATCCTGCGATCGTCCGCTCATTTTCTCCAGGCGGTATTCGAGTTCCTTCTCGACCATTTTCGGCTTCTCCGCCCGATGCCCCGATCGCGCAACCACCGCCACTCCCAACGCGATTAAAAACAAAACTAGTCCGTAAGCCAGAAAATAGCTTTTCTTATCCTCACCGGTATCTGCGGTAGTGGTCTGGGCGAAAATCTGAGTGGTTGTCAAAGACCATGCAAACGCAAGGATCGGAATCAATCGCCTCTGGGCACTGCTTGTCAACTGAATCAACGTGCGCACGTGAAAAATCCTCCCTGTGAAATAACGTCCGTCTTTATAGGTCTTCCATGCCTGTGAAGTTAGTGACCAACGCCCTTAATTTACGTCTCAACACCGAATAGCTGAAAAATGCCTTGCAAAGCTCGTAATTATGGCTGACCATTCGCTCACGATATTCATTATCCTCCAAAACAAGGCGGACATTGTCCACAACATCGCGTGTCAAGAATCCGTCCATTTTGATCACTTCGAAACCCCGTGGCTCGATATCGGCCACAAAAATTGAATAACGATTTACGAGCACGGGCTTACGATAGTAGAAGGCTTCGAGCAGTGCATTGCCGAATCCCTCGTATAAGCTTGGGTAAGTGATAAAGTCAGCAATCGCATAAACATCACCGAGCGTATACATTTTTTGTCCATGTTCATCCGTCTTTCTAATCTCACCCACGCGAGTATGAATGAATCGCAAATCGACTCCCTGATTGACCGCGAGTTCCTTCAGCGCAGTCAAGTACTCATCTCCCTCGTCTCCTGATTCATGCGATACAACCAATTTGCATTTGGGATTTTTCAACTGCGAAACAAGAGATATGGAATGCTCGATGCCTTTGCGTGGCACCACCCGCGTCGGCTGCAAGAGCAGGATGTCATCCCCATCGAGACCAATTTCTCCGCGCATATCCACGGTCCAGTCGTCATCCGGAGGTGGGCCCGTTTCAAAATCAAGTACATTAGGCACTAGGATCGAAGATTCCCCGGTCCGCCAAGAGAGATCATGCTGAGCGAA
The DNA here is from genome assembly GCA_002480485.1 of Planctomycetaceae bacterium UBA7805. Classification (GTDB taxonomy): domain Bacteria; phylum Planctomycetota; class Planctomycetia; order Pirellulales; family UBA7805; genus UBA7805. The sequence goes on along the minus strand of DLCF01000045.1, from coordinate 17,007 downwards.
GGAATTAATTGTCACATGCTGAATGGAGGGCAAAGACGGAGGGAAAGCCATCCGTAAAATATCTTCGACCGCATTCACCGCGAACCGGCTTCGCTCCCAATAAAAATCGTGATGATGCGCGATGGTGGGAAATCCCGTCTCCGCAATAAAATGCGTGATCGCAAGACCCAGAGGAATGTGCATCGGAATACACAACGCATTCTGCACAATCATGATTTCGATGTCGAATTTCTCGACAAAGTCATACAATGTGCCTTTGAGATATTCGCTCAGCTCATAAAGTTTTTTTGTGATCCTGGGTGTACGCGTGCGGACACCAAACACCTGCTCATTGATTAGTAAATTTTCACGATCATAGAAGTAGGCCTCGGGAATCTCCATACTAATCGCCGGATCTCGGTCAAGCTTACCAGCATACCAGTAGCTAACATTCCGATGGTCCCACAAAATCTGCGCCCATTTTGCGCTCTCTAATGAAACGCCATCCGTACCGGCAAATCGGGTGCCTACAAAACCGATGTTATGTGCTGTCATGATGCTCCAGTCCGCCTGAAGATTTATACCTTTATCGGCCTTCAATATCTTGTCTTGCAGAGAGGCCAAACTCGACTCAGCTCAAGACACAATCCACCACATCGCTTAAATTCGTTACAACGAGGTCCGGTACGACGTGCTCGACACTCGGGTCACCCTCTCGCCATCGCAGACTTCGCCGATCGGTTGCCACCAAAGCGGTCCGGAAACCAATCTGCGAGGCCGGCAGGACGTCATTACGCAGATCGTTACCCACATAAAGTGTTCGCTCGGCCACGATGCCTCCCTCAGCAAGCGTCTTAGACGCCTGCTGAAACATCCATGGATCCGGCTTTGCCCGACCGCAAAGATATGAATAGTATTGCATTTCTGAGTCAATTGCCAAATCTTCAAGCCGTTTATTTAGCAACGCGGGAAATAGTAGAGGGGTATAAAATTGGGCGTTGCTGATTATTCCAAGCTTTAAATTTGCTGATCCCAGGCGATCAATACAATCGTTGGCATTCGGCATGGGCCAAACCGGATTGGTCCGAACCTCGTACTCAATTGCCCAGCGATCAACCTGGCTGTTATCCCCGGCCATCGCTACATTCAATTCGGCGATCACTGACCGCCAAATATCGCGGACATCAACCTCTGGCCAGAGAAGTCCCTGCTGTCGTTTTGCTCGGTGAATTTTTTGAACCTCATTACGAAAACATATTATCAAGCGTTGACCGAACTCATGACAAGCTTCTTCAGTATTCACCTGTAACTTTTCAGATTGTGCCTCACGCGGGGAGCAGCCCGCAGTAAGCTCGGGGGAGAATAATTCAAAAAATCTTTTGCCAAGCACGCCAGCCAGTAGATCTTCGGGCCTATCGCGGGATTCTTGCGATCCGTCGGCGTGAGTCAAACCAGGCAAACGAACACCGACATCTCCGCTGCAACTGATAAATAATGTTCCGTAAATATCAAATAGAACTGCTTCGATTTCTCTGAGAGGCTGCAGCTTGCTCTCCTCGCCGGTGGATCGCGGCGTTTGCGGATGGCTCATCGCTCGAATGATACGAAGATAATCTTGATTCATGACATAGATCGTACGGGTCGGAATCTTTCCAGACTCAGAAAAGATTCCAAAATAGTTTCGCTGCAATCTAGGCAAGAGACGGCAGTTTCGCGTGGCGACTGGATCAGATTCCGATAGATAAAATGGAGCTTCCTTCCGATCGATGTAGGATCATAGTAATTCTTTATGGCCACACTATTCGACGCGACTGCTTGTCGCGTCGCCGATTGTGCATCTTGAGGGAACAAGCCTTTTTCCAAAACCGGATTCAATTCAAGAATGCGAGCGACTGTCTCCTGGTCATTATGCACTTGCAGAATAACCTCTTCTTGTAAATCTGGCGTTAAGATCCCGAAGTCAATTGTGCCGGGTTTTAACAATTGATCCAGAGAGCTTCGAGCCGATTGCTCATTATGCGATTTTCCAGAAAGGATTTGAACCAATTTACTGTATGCGGTGGTAATGCTCTCGATCAGACGATCTTTGTCGACCACTTCAACCGGAATTGTTAGCACCTGATAAAGCAAATCCAGATTAATTCCATTCTTGGAAAATTCAGTAGTAATTTCCGGCAGGTCTCGTCCTAACAATCGCTGGCCAATCAATTGTGATTCCAGAAAAACCATTCCAAATCCTTCGGCAACACTTGTTGTAATGACCGCATCGGCAGCCGCTAAATTCTGTTTGAACGAGAATGAATCTCCCAACTCAAAGTGACAAGGTAAATCTAATTTTTGGGCTAATAATTTCCACCGCTTGTACGAAGGTATCTCAGCTTCATTGTCTGGCGCCAGCGTGGTACCGAAGGAGGCCCTACTTTTAAATAATGTGCCCCATAATAAGAATTCGCCAAGATTTTTCCTGCGGATACCGCGGACCGGATAGATCACCAGGGGTGCATCCGTCGGGATTCCTCGTTCAAGCTCCATCTCTTCACGTATGCTCAGGGACTCGGGTAACTTTCCCGGAGACACGATGGGGTTGGTCAAAACGTGTAATCTTTCTGCCGGCACACCACCTGCCGATAGAATACGATGATCCCGCTCATTAAGAACGGCATAATGGATATGGGGCGCCTGAGGATAAAGCAGTTGACCGAGTGCGTGAGGGCGAATCCCCAGCATGGCACGTAAATGCTGGTACTGCTCCACGCGGAAGTCTTCCACAAAGTCGTGAATCTGCAGGAGCAGCGGATATCCTTCACGCGCTAAAATATTTAGCGCGCCCGGCAACGATACATTCTTTCCAAGCGAATGATTATGGACATGGATAACCGTATTGTCCGGCACAAATCTGTTTGCCCTCAACGCATTGAGTAGCCGGTCCGCAAGTTCGGATACATTCGGCTCCGATTCTGATCTCTGGTCATAACCAAGTCCTGCGATCGCCTGCGTTGACACATGCAATTGGGATGACTCGGGCCATTGCAACTCGGATACCTGTTCTTGAGATTGGCCGTGAAGAATGACGACCTGACACTGCTGATCAGCTTCCAAAATACTTTTAAGCGATTGCATTTGGTTGGCAATCACTTGAAAGACTCCACCAGGCTTAAGATGATAATGGAGGATCGCTATATTCATTGATTTTATGTTCTATGTCTGCGATCGGCTTTTTTAAACTGAGATTTATTGATACTCATATTACCTGTGATAGCATGCTTAAACGCAAGGCACAGAACACTTTTATGCGGACATAATTTGAATGTGAGTTCTCAAGTCTTGCTTGTATCTTGACTTCACTGCATGAATGGCACATATTCACACCTGCATCACCGCTCGCATTGTTGCGATCATTGTGCTTCTTTGAAACCTGACTCCTTGTTCTTGTTTCTGTTAGGAGGTCATTGTGTACGAAAGTGGAGCTGTCCCATTGCCGGTCGTACCCAGGTCAACGCCACTGTTTCGAACGCGTGTTCTCGTCGAAATCGTTGGTCATCTGCTCTCCGCAAAGGCTACTTTGAAAGAAATCCACGTGCCTCTGGACGAGTTGCTGCAGCAATTTGAAAGCCACTTACTTTACGATCTTGGGCACACCTTTTATGAAGAAGCGGTCTTTGAAAATCCGTGGTTGACGCGAGCCACCGAAGCGCTGCGGCAGCAGCAGGCCGAAGTGGAGAATGCACTGCATCGACTGCGACAATCTGCTCAACTCGAAAAGCAGACCGAACCAGTCTCAGCAAATTTTCGCCAACAGTTTGAAGAATTTATCGATCGTTTTTCGGATCATGAGGCAAGTATTGAAGCATTTATGCAGTCGGTACATCCCGGCCACGCATTCGCATAAAATTTTAATACCCGATTTTTCGCCTTGAACCGTGACGTTATCATATCTCTGCCGGAGAGCATCCCTTTTTGCAGGGTCTGGCACCAGCGTTTTGATCGTGCGATAATGCGGCCTAGTTATTGTCGGTGTCGGAGCCTCGTGTGAATTAAGTGAAAGCTCCGCAAAATATTCAGTCCCCCCCAAGTTGCGCGTTTCGCCAATTTCTGTAAACCAAAGTAACGGACGTGCGTCCATTGCACTGAAATGAAATGATAGGTGGCAACCCTAAGAAATCGATTTTGCATCCGCTGGCCCACAAGGCGAAGCGATGGAAGCGACAGGTGCTACATCGTCTCGTAGAAGCAAAAACAATCCATGGCACTAGCAATTCGCAATATCGAAAAAAGGTAATTGGCATCTACGCCGGGCAACGTGGGGCGATGCTTGCCCGCTCAAATCAGATTTCCGGTCACTTTCGAAACGGAGAAAGTGTATTTAAAAATCGGCAATTCAATCTCCGAGGGGCCAAAGATATTCTCGACATAGGAAGTGGATCGGGACCGATTTTGTCTCACCTCATCGAGTATGCAGACGAGAATACAAATATTACGGGCCTCGATATTTCCAGCGTTATGATAGATCGCGCACGCAAGCGATTGGACAGCAAGCGGCCTCGTTTTGTGCTCGGTGATCTCGCACAACTGCCCTTCCAAGATGAGGCATTTGACTGCATCACATGTGGCTATGCGCTAGAGCACGTGCCGGATACCCGTCAGGGAATGGAGGAGATTTACCGTGTTCTAAGCCCTGGGGGTCGTGTGCTCCTTTTTGTGACCGAGGATACGTTTGTCGGAGCATGGACGAGTCGCATCTGGAATTGTCGCACGCACAATCGAAAAGAATTGTATGATTTATTCAAATCTCTTGATTTTGAATTGGGCAAAGAATTTTGGTTCACGCGATTTCACCGTATGCTTCGGTTGGGTGGGATATGCATTGAATTAGTCAAGCGACACCCGATTACAAGCGACTATCTCGGATCAGTTGCCGCGGGGGATCAGGTTATCGCTGCAGGAAGGGTCTCGGCAGTTTCCTCGCCAAACTAGTGCCTCAGGTCCTTTCGCATCAACCTGTCGATGGTGAAACATCGATCTCTACCAGAACACGTTCAACGGTTTCCAATAATTGATCCAAACGAAAAGGCTTATAAAGCACTTCTTTCAAGCCTGCTTGCCTTGCCTTTACAATCGAGTGGCCAGGATCGTATCCGAAGCCTGTCATTAAGACTAGTGGCAGTGAATCGGTAATAGAGGCCAGTTTTTGCATCAACTCAAAACCGTTCATGTCAGGCAGACGAATATCAGCAAGGACCAGATCATAGCCACCAAGCGATGTAATGTTACGCACCATAGACAGCGTTTCCACGCCATCATGTGAAGTCTCCACGGCACATTGATAACGTTCCAGTAGGGCATGGGCTGCCACGCGAACATTCTCATCTGCATCTGCTACCAGAATGCGACGACCCGTTAGAAGCGGTCTTAATTCGGTCTGCAAAGACTGAGGAACAGCCTCACTGGGAGTCATCGCTTGACCCACTTTCTGAATTACCCGCTTTATATCTCGTGCATTACGAAGAATGCTCTCGAGCCGAGCGACCACCTCTGGTTCGTGCCCGATATAACGCTCCATCAAATTTACTGTCTCATTTAAAATATCATCGATGGGAAGCGCGACCGCGGTGTGAATTGCTTCGACACTCTCGGCAGCCGTGGTCGCTTTTTCCGCCACCAATAATTCTAGGGTTCCGAGCGCAGCCGCTACATCACTGCCGAATCGCTCTAGAAACTGCAGGTCGCTTTCGTCGAACGCACATAAATCAGGGCTCTCCACATTGAACGTCCCCAGCATCTCATCATGTGAAATCAGGGGCACTGTGATCGAACTTTTTGCATCTCGAGCTCCCAATAGGTATAGCGGATCCTCTGACGTATTCTCACAGAGGTAGCTTTTACCAGTCGCAGCGACAAAACCCGTGACTCCGTTTCCATGAGGCTGGGCAAACAACTCGCGTACCGCAGCTTCCTGCTCAATGCCGACTGCCAATAATGGTTCCAATCTGCCGGTTTTTCGATCGATCAGCCGGATCTCCATAACATCGTAGTTCAACAACTCGCCAGTAAAATGGACGATGTTTGACTTCAAAAGTTCAATTCGCTCATCAACCGACATATGCTTCAACTCTTCCGGCTTGAGGTCGGCTAGTTCCATACCGGCCTTCTGAATCGCTTCCATTTTCTGCTGCTGATGCATTTTGGTCGTCACGTCACGAACGGTCACGACCAAATGGTTGGCTGGATCGGGTCCTACCGTGGACGGCACTGCATGGATATGAAAGTAACGATTATCCGCGGTCCGCAAGGTCGAATTACTTGGTGCCTGCAAAGACATGGCAGTGTGCAATGGACAATAATCGGGGCCTAATATTTCTGGGCTGGACAGCACGGCGTAAAAATTTTTACCGACTAATAATTCCGAATCGCACCACCTCTGCATACATGCGTTGTGCCAGACAATTTTATTTTCCGCATCGAGCAGCACCGCTCCATCGGGCATACTTTCCAGGATGAGCGCGTTGAGTTTAATGTCCTGTATCTGATCGATACTGGCTTCTGGGCTTTCGACAATGTGGATCGCAGCGAATACATCTTGCTGAAGAACGTCAACAGCGTCCCATAGATTTTCTACCGCTACGATGTCAAACAGTTCGCTAAGTGGAAGACGAACTGAGTCGCTCAGGGCATCGAAATCGCCGACAAACAGAAGCTTTGGTTTCTTTGGCAACTTCTTGATCCTCTAGCTCAGCAGCGTTGCTATGTGCCCAAGGCCGAATGAGCCCTATTCATTGGAATCGGCTTTTGCAACCAAGGCCTTTGGTGGAAGCCATTCCCGAACAGGATTTTGATTTGATCTGTTGTATTTTTCGAAAAATGGGGTCGATTTTTTTGCATTGCTACGGTGCACCCTCTCAACGGCCCGAGACGAAAAAATGGTAGTCCGTCGTGATCATCCCTAAAAACCCTACAATCGCTACAAAATATTAAGACAATATTTATAGTTTTAAGAACGATGGAATGCAGGGCAGAAACAGTCGCAACTGCAGTGATGTATCCATTTTATCCTAATCCTAAGTGACTAGAGCGACAAGGATTGCACACCATTGGTCCGATTGCACGCGATTTACCTTTTCAACGCGAGTTGAGCAGTCAAAATCGATGAGAGATGGCGGTGACACCTAAATTTGAAAGAGTAGTAAGTATGAGGCAGACACTTTTTAATTCGATCCAGGATCAGACCGATAATATAGGATGGTTTGTCACAGAGGCCTCTTTGTAGAAGGTTTTGCTGAAAATGTTCCGCGCTTTGGTTCTATCCATCGGGCTGTTTATTTGTCTGATTGGTATTGAGTGCCTGTTTGTAGAAACAGCTGTTCTCACGATTGCTGATTTTTCGGCCGCTTCTCTTGCCGATAGTTCGTTGGCACCTGCCAGTTTTGTCATCTCACCGCCGGCTTGGGCTCCCTGGGGACTACTGATCGGTGGGTCGATGGTAATGATTTACTCGTTAACCCTGACGCGAAGGGCCTGAGCTGGTCAGGTCACGCTTGTGATTGGCAATCCGTCGCACAGGTCGCGTCGAGATACGACGGCATCTGCTCGCAATCGATCCGTAGAAACGGTTGACAGCGAAATCATCTGAGTGTAACAGGTAAGGTAGACACGTTCTTATATCTCGGGAGAGACGACTTTGTCATTGCGCCGACGTATCCTACCTCCTTTGCAATTTCTTCGGAGAGTGAATTTTTTTTTGTTGTTTTGGCTTCCCGTTGCCGTGGTCATGGGGGCCCCTCCAACGAGACGGCCGAACATCATTTTTTTATTTGCCGACGACCTCACCCACGACATGCTCGAATCTGCTGGAGAGCAACGACCGCGTACACCGCATCTCGATGACCTGGCACGGGCGGGAACAGTGTTTACACATGCTTACAATCAGGGCGGTTGGCATGGCGCAATCTGTGTTGCCAGTCGAAGCATGCTCAACACAGGACGATTTCTCTGGCATGCTCAGCGGCAAGCCGATCGCCACACCGATGAAGATACCCGCGAGAGATTGTGGAGTCAGTATTTTCAGGATGCGGGCTACACCACTTTTTTCTCTGGCAAATGGCACCTCAAGACCAACGTTGCCGAAGTTTTTGATATCGTCAAACATGTTCGTCCGGGCATGCCTGCCGACACGCCGGACAGCTACGATCGACCACGCGATGGGGACCCTTGGAAGCCCTGGGATTCAGCACAAGGCGGATATTGGAAAGGCGGATGTCATTGGAGTGAAGTACTTGCGAATGATGCGTGTCATTTTCTGAAAGAGGGAGTGCGTAATGACAAGCCGTTTTTTATGTATCTCGCATTCAATGCACCTCATGATCCCCGGCAAGCACCGAAGGAATTTGTGGAATCTTACCCGGTTGAAGAAATCGCGATACCGGAGTCGTTCGTCCCGGAATATCCGGATAAAGATGCGATAGGGTGTGATGCAAAATTACGGGACGAACGATTGGCACCGTTCCCGCGTACGCCACACGCAGTCCAAGTACATCGGCAAGAGTATTTTGCGATTATTTCCCACCTGGATGAGCAAATCGGTCGTGTTTTAAATACGCTCCAACAATCAAAATACGCAGGCAATACCATTATTGTATTCTCCGCCGACCACGGTCTGGCCGTAGGCAAGCATGGATTTTTGGGGAAACAAAACATGTATGACCACAGCGTGCGGGTACCTCTCATTCTAAAAGGACCGGGTATCGAACCGGGCAAGCGTTTTGCTACGCCGATTTACTTGCAGGATATTATGCCCACTACGTTGGAATTTGCGGATATTAGAGTCCCCGAACACGTTCAATTCCGCAGTCTTCTCCCTATTTTGAGCAAGCAACGCGCAGAGAATTACGAATCGATCTACGGCGGATATATGCAAAGCCAACGGATGATTACCAAAAATGGATTTAAGCTGATTCTGTATCCAACGATTCGCAGAATTCTACTCTATGATTTGCAAGCAGACCCTGAAGAATTGCACAATCTGGCAACAAATCCGAATCACAAAAACCGTATTCAAAAGTTATTTCGGGAATTGGTGAAATTACAAATACAAACTGGTGATCCGCTTAATTTGCAGACTTTCTATCCGAATCTGGCCGGGAACACATAGGCGAATCAGAACCGGCGACCTTAGTAGACTGCATCACCATCAAGGTGATAAATCGCTCGAATGACCCCGTCAAAATCTTTCCATTCAGTAATTTTAAAATCTCCCTCGACCGTCACCGGTCGCACGCTATAACTCGCACTTTTGCCGGCCTGCATCTCCACCATGACACAGTCATAAAGGGCTGCCCCCGGCCCGAAGCAACATTCCAAATTGTCGCGGACTAAGACAAATTGTGTGAGCCCATCTTGCTTAAAACTAGGCAATATGTAACCGCGAATCTTAATTTTCTGTCCATCGTAATCGACAATTTTTTGTGTCAGCATTGAGCGTCGAAAAGGATCATCTTGTTTCATTTCAAATTTGATGTCGTCAAATGAGATTGCTTGCGTCTTTTCTTGTTTCGTGCCTTGTCTCTTGTGTACTATCGCGTCGGAATCGTTCTGGATATCGCTGGACTTTTCTGCCTGCTCTGACTGAATTGAAATCACACCTTTAAGAGATTCGACTGGCGTTGCAACTTCATCCGATATGTCGGATTTCTGATTGCACGCCGGCGTTAGAAGAACGGTCCAGATTAATAAAATATTTTTGGCTTGGTCAGCTTTAATCATCGCAACTGACCGTTATCTAGGTGATAATAAACCTCGCCACCCGCATCGACTGCTTGACGTGGATCTTTAATGAGCCTGAACGTGCCAGCAACTTTATGCAGGTAAGGATCAAATTGCAATCGCTCCGGGTCGGCCAATGTGACCTGGATTCGGTCGGTCAATTTTGGATTACCGCCGAAACAGCAATCGCCTTTATCGCGAACCAAGAGAAATGTTTTGATTCCCTGACGCTGCTTCCCGGGAAAAACGTACCCTTTAATGAAGACCTTCTTCCCGTCGAGGTCCTCGGCATAAGGGGGAATTTTTTGCCCGATTTTACCTTCTTCAGGTTGCAACTGGGAATAAAAAATTCGTTCATACCCTTCGGGTACTTCTGTGGCATAGACGTACGAAGCAACACTGATACTTCCGATCAAAAGGACGAGAGAGATGCTTATTCCCGTAATTGCAATGCCTCGACCCGTTAACTCACCCGGATGCTTATGAATTTGTGAAACTGCATATAATCCGAAGAGGATTCCCGCAATTGGAATCATCGACAAATAAACAGTCAGCAAAGCAAGAGCCGAGAGAAAACCGAGTGCGAGACTCACCACCGCTGCACCCGACAATGCGCGGTAGTCGCCATCACTGAAAGCCGAGTCAGCCGCTTCGCCCAGCTGAACATCCATAGTCATCTCGATTTACCTGCAAACAATTTCAAAAAACCAGCACCTCGGTCCCGCCCCGAAAGGCACCTTGGGCGATTTATCTGATCGACCAACTATTTTTCTTTTTTCTGCTCTGTAGAGGGATTCGCCTCTGATTTGTTCCCCCGGCGCCCCGTCGCAAACGGGAAAAAAGTGGTTGCTCGCCTGACAGCATCCGGATCTATTTCCGCGAGCTCTCCTAACTGCTCTTTGGCTTGAGGCAGTGGACACGCGCGGAGAAAATTCACAATCGGCACACGAACCCAACTCGACTTTTCTCCTGCGTCTTTGAACATCTGCACGAGACGATCCATAGAAGCCCAATCTTTCCAACGAGCTAAATCTGGGATGACGAGATCTGCCAATTCTGGCCGATCAAGCACAATCCGCAAAGCGGCTACCAGACGGTCGCGGGGAATCGTGTCTTCCTCTTGTCCCTGAAAACGGATGGCCATGATTGCTGCATAGGTATGCACATATTCAGGATCCCAAAAAACCCCACCCCGTAAAAATTCATCTTCAATCAAATCAATACCCGCCGCACCGGCAAGGGTGAGATAGCAGGAGATTAAGGAATCGAGACCTTTCAGTTGACGCTCATCTCCCGAAACAATCATTTCCTGCAAAAATTCCAAATCCTGCGGTTTTCCACAAACGCTGAGCATCGTGAAGTAAAGGCGTCGATTGGAAGGTGTCACATCAGGATTTTTTATCCATGTCAGAAGCCGTTCGTGGTCGATCTCATCGCGAATATCTTTCAATGCCTGATAATCGGCTCTCGCAAATTCATCAAATGCGTCACCCTGCAGAACTGGATCCTTATCTTCCAAGTAATTTTCAAAGAAAATCAATCGATCAGCTCCACTCGCCGGAAGCTTCAGCACCTGCTCCACATACGCCTGGGCTCGTTGTCCCAGCGGTACAGGTGGAGCCCATTGCAAATCTTCTTTCCCAATGCCTCGAAGCAGACACTGCGCACCGACTGGGGCATCGCCCGTGTAAATTGCTACGATTTCGTCGCCTGTTCTTACTCGCTTATCTCCTTTGTATATCTTTTTAATTCTAAACTTGGTTTTGTAAGAATCAATTATGTCAGCAGCAGGTAATTCGCCCTCACTCGAATCCGGACGCTTCGGACGATCCACTAGTTCGCCGAGTACTGCTACATCGGCAGCATTGATGTCTTCGGTAAAAGTGGTCTTTACCGGGCGGCAAAATGGGCAGGCCAAGGCAAAGTTGTTGGCGCAAGACAAAATCAGGACAATTGCCAGCAACCGAAAAAAGCAATACATAATCGTTAACCTATCGATGTACTCTATTGGAATAATACGATCAAAAAGATTGCGGCTGTTTTCGTATCAACAACCAGCCTAATAATACCATGAACAAGAGCGAAATGACGAGCAGAATGCCATAACGCCAGCGGTTCGTCTGCTGAGTCTCAAAGCCCTGTTCCCAAAGCTGTTCTTTTTGATCAGAAATATTCAGGGCCTGCGCTAATTTCTCCGGCCCTTGTTTTATGCTGCTTGGTTGACGCTGCATTGAGCTTGCAATAGAAGTCTGATCCTCGCCGTTGCTTAATATCGGTTTCGATTTGCTCGGCAGCGCAAACCGCCGACCATTACGCACCGCAAGAGCATCGATCGCCTCAAGTTTCGGTATCTGATTTCTAGCCGACTCGGTGGGACAGGCGAGCAGATAGCGAATTGCCGGTTCACGCACCCACAAGTGGTCCTCCTCTGCGTTCATAAACATCGCCGAAACTTGATCCACTGCTGACCATTGTTCCCACCGCGCCAAATCGCTTAATATGCGTGCGCCCAATGTGGGTTTTTGCAGCATCCTTAAGAAAACCTGGGCAATCTGTTCTCGCTCAATGACCGATGCCTCTTGCCCGTGAAATCGCAAGGCCGTGATGGCTGCCCCGGCACGACGTTCTTGATCTGCTTCTCCCTGTAGCAGAAAGGTTTGCTCAATGAGTGGCAAACCCTCCGCTCCAGCAAGACTCAGATAACAGGCAATAATCGCCGGAAGCGATTCATCTGCCTGCTGGTGCTCTTCTTTTAATTTCGATTTCAAAAAAGGCAATTCGTCCTGTGTGCCGCAAATAGTCAAGAGTGTGTAGCAAAGTTTCCTGATATTCGGTTCCGTTTGTGGATTGTTAATTTTCGCAATCAGAGTCTGTTTGTCGAGTTGGGGTTTCAGTTGCTCCAGCACTTCGTACGGCGCCTTTCCGAATTCGTCAAATGAATCACGGCGGAGCATCGGGTCGCCACTCTCAAGATAAGGCATTGCCTCAAGCAGTCGCTGAGGTTCGTCTTTTGGCAAACTCCACATTCGCTGCAAATAGTCGGTTGCTTTTGCCGACATGGCGATCGGAGTGGTCCAGCGGATCACCCTTGCCGTTTGATCATCGCTATCGATCCAATTGCCATGGATTAGGTAGTGGTCTCCGGCTCTGGCGCTTTCGCTGGGAAAGAACAGAACCCGCACCGGAGTACCGTCGCTGATTTTGTCAGATCCTTTGAAAATTTTTCGGATTTTAAAAGACGATTTATAGGCCTCCGGATCTTTAATTCCCGGAGCGACCTCTGGCGTGCCAATGTATTCCGCCAAGACCGCAAAATCTGCTGCACCCATTTCATCACAAAGTGTGGGTGAGAGGCTGGCACAAATCGAACATGCTCCGACGATCCGGAAGAAGCCAAAAATGATGCCTATGAAGGTTACAATCTGCCACACCATTTTCACATGCAGGGACATACGTTTTATTCCGAATTTCCCTATCTACGGAGACTGGCTTAATGCGCGTGAGACATCAGTCCGATAAGCGACCAACGCGGGAAGAAATCCAACGAGAATCGCCAATAGAATCAATGCGGGAATCAATACTAACTCGGGGGATACCCGCCAGCCGCCGAAATCTGCCGCAGGTGCTGGTTCTAAAAAGTGAATCATCACTCCAGTGTTGTCGGCAATGACCGATGCGAACGCACCAATAGCCGAATGTCCGAGAATCACTCCGACAGCACCGCCGATAACCGCCAATAGGATCGCTTCGAGCAGGACGATAGTCATCACAGTAACCCTCCCAGCACCCAAAGCACGCATGATCCCAATTTCTCGATGGCGGTCGCTCATCGAGTTATACATACTCACCATGACTCCCACTCCGGCGACAACCACCACCAAAATCGCGAGAACCAAAAGGATCGTCTGCACATGCCCCACAACACCCTCAAAGAGTTGCGCCACCTCTCGACTGGGATAAACGGCCTGGGCGACACTGCCTTCGTTAACTTTATTGTGCAGTATCTGAGAAAAGACATCATTTTTTAGCAACAACAACACTGCCGTTACCTCGCGTTGATTTTCGGGCAACGGCACTATTTTACCTTCTGCATCCTGTTTACCCGGATCAAGTGTGGTCCCTGCGGTCGCCTGATATTGGTCATCGGAAGTCTTCGCATCAAAGGTGTCCCGCATTTCTTTGAGTAACGACTCGACTTTTTTAACTTCGTCTGCTTCGCCTGGTTCGAGTTTGCCATTAGCAAGCAACCTCTCAATCATCGCATCGACGGCCTGCAGGCGTACCAACTGCTCCTTATATTCTTGTTGCTCGGCGGACTTGGGTTCTAACTCAACTGGTTTCGCGTGGTCGGCGATCAGATAAAATCCTTCCATGTTGACAAATACTGCGCGGTCATTGGGCGTCCCGGTCGGATCTAAAATGCCCACAACGTGAAATGCATCTTCTTCGTGAACGTGCGCATCCTCATCTTCCGCCAACCCGTGTGTAATGGGGAATCGGTCGCCGACCTTCAAGCCAGTTTTTTTTGCGGCCACCGCACCAATCACCGCACCTCGAAAGTCATCAACGGTGAAATTCTTACCTGAGGAAAATTCGTAGAATTTTGGCCTTCCATCCGCAAAGCTGCCATAGCTTAATTTGTCAAACAAATCGGGGGTGGTTCCGACAACGCGAAATTCCTGATAGCTGTCGCCCAAACAGTAGGGAACCGCCACTTCGACTGCCGACGCATACTTCCCTCGTGTCGGCTTACCGTTTGCATCTTTGTATTCGGTAAATTCTTTAAAAAACGAATAAGGTACATTTTCGATCGGTTGACTCAGGTGAAAAACCGTGTTCAGCGTCAACTGAAGCTTTCCACCCTTCGCGCCAAGAATCAGGTGGTAACCCTGTGCCGCCTCCCGAAATGACTGGGCAACCACTCCATAAACTACGAGCACAATAATGACCAACGCCGTTCCCAAGGCGATAGAGAGGCCAGTTAAAAATGAAGAAAGGCTTCGCTGTTGAATGCTCCGCCAAGCGATTTTCCATAAACTCATGGTAGGGCTCGCAGTCTTCTCGGCACGCGGAAGTAAAGAAATATACTATGCAATCTAATGATCTACCTGATTGATGTCCGATAGCTCGTCAACGCGATCGAATTGTGATCGAATTTCAGCGGTATGGGTCACCATGACCAGAGCCACATCTTCTTCTCGACATGTTTCTCTAATCAGATCAACAATTTGTTGTTGGTGCCCAGCATCCACATTTGCTGTCGGCTCATCTGCAAGAAGCAACTGGGGCTTGTTTGCCAGGGCTCGAGCAACCGCCACTCGCTGCTGTTCACCAACGGAGAGTGCGGCAGGCCGGTGCGAAAGTCGATGCTCCAGACCGACTCGCTTGAGCAGATCGCGGGCTCGATCGACATCGGCTGCATTACGAGTAAAGGCCATGCCTAAAAGGACATTTTCAAGCGCACTGAAGGCTGGCAAGAGATTAAATGTTTGAAAAACGTAACCCATTTTATCTGCGCGGAATCTGTCACGTACTGCTTCGGATAATTGGGTGATGTCTCGACCGGCAATCTTGACGATTCCGGAGTCCGGCTTGCTGATCCCAGCAATCACGTGCAGTAAAGTTGTTTTACCACTGCCACTTCGGCCGACCAATAACATTTGTTCGCCCCGATCCACATGAAATTGCGCAATTTGGAGTATCGGTAATCGCGTCCCATCCGGCTCGGAGTAAGCTTTCTGAATATCTGTAAGCAAGAGCATACCAATTGCCTGCAATACCTTTGTTCACCGAAAATCCCCCGGGCATCGATGATAACGCTCTCCCGCGAGGCGACAAGTCCAAACCGAATATCCCTAGGTTTCCAAGCCCGGATGCGCTGCCAGGTGCCGGGCAATTTTTCGTCCCGTCACGCTCAGGGGCACGCCACTCAAGTCACCTGCACGGACCCAACGGTGCGGCGTACGGTCACCCTGTTTGCGTCGCGACGACGCGATAGTCGCCGCATAGCACTCAAGCGTTATGTGGTAGCGGGTCACTCCGTGGGTGAGTGTTTTAATTCGGTTTCCAGGGGCGACCGTATACCCAGTCAGGTCGCGGACCCCGTCGACAATCTGTGCGGCGACCGCAGATGGTTTCTTTTGATCCAGCCGCATCCTAGGGAAATCCCAGAGACCCGACCATCGCTCGTTCGGCCCACACTGGCGGATCAAAAATCGTTGCTTCCGACAAATCACCACCAATGCCTCACGGATTTTTTCGAGCGTTTGCCGAGACCGCATCACCGGTATGTCTGCGGTGAGATTTTTTTGGCGTGCCAGACAAAGGTCTGCCACCGGGCAGACTTCGCAACTGGGGGACTTTGGGGTGCAAACTAGGCTTCCCAAATCCATCAAAGCCTGATTGAACTGCCCTGTATGTTTTCTGGGTATCAGGTTTTCCGACAAAGACCACAGGGTTTTCTGGGAATGTGAGGTCGACACATCAGACCGAAGCGCAGCCAATCGCGCTAATAAGCGGATTGTGTTGGCCTCTAATATGGGCTCCGCCTGATCGAATGCAAAAGACAGAATAGCGGCCGCTGTATACCGCCCGATACCCGGAAGTCGCTGCAGTTCTTTCCGCGAATTCGGCAAGACTCCCCCAAGGTCTGCCTGGACTTGTATGGCAGCCGCATGGAGCTGTCTTCCACGTCGATAGTAGCCCAGCCCTTCCCAGAGTTGCAAAACCTCCGCTTCGCTTGCCTCTGCCAAATCCCTGAGTGTCGGGAATGCCTTGCAGAACCGCTCGTAGTAGGGAATCACTGTTTTGACCTGGGTCTGCTGCAGCATGATTTCGCTGACCCAAATCCGATACGGATCATGCGTCCTCCGCCAGGGTAAGTCCCGGGCCTGCCGGGCATACCATGATTTCAGCCGTCGTCTGAATGTTTGCTTCCACGAAGCGGTCAAAAAAGGTTGCATCGTTGCAAGTCTCACTCAGAAAACCGTAATGCCCCGGGAGAACCTCTCCTTCGGATTCCCCAATCAACGGACTCATTTTACACGTTTTTTTACCCGGCAACTCCACCTCACCACATTTTAACGTTGCCCGCTACGCTGCAAATTCCGGGGCTTATCCCACTTGAAAAGATTCGCAATTCGCTCATCATGGGTGGTCCGAAAGAAAACCTCCACGGGTGATTGATTTCCGGCAAGCGATGCGGTGATCACCCAGCAATTCGGGATATCCGAATTGTAATTTTTTACGAAAGAAGGAGACATCGTTATGGCG
>DLCF01000154.1:24053-36894 GCA_002480485.1 Planctomycetaceae bacterium UBA7805 | reverse complement strand
GGACTTGCCGCGGCAGGAGTCCCCGAGCCGAGTTTGCAGGTTGCGGCATTCCCAGCCAAAGCCAAAAACCTGCCGTTTCAGCCTTTGCTCTATATCGTCCGCGACACCCGTCTTCCGATTGTAACGCTTGTATGCCAGCTTGAGAAAGTGGGTAATAATTACCCCCGAAGACCCTATTCCCGTCATTTCCGGAAAAGAGAACCCTGTTTACCAACTTGCTCTGATTACCTTGAATTCTCGCTAGCTGGAACTCTATACTTGGCCGGCCTCAGTCGGAACTGCACAACAGCGTGTGAGGGAAGTAGCCGATAGATAGGTATTATCACGACTTGGGAGCTCAAATTCCTCGAAATCTTGTGATAGCACTGCAGCACTCAGGTGTGGTTCACATTGACGGTAACACGGTAAAGAGACACATATGCTCAAGGTAATACTTCCCGACCGCACCACCCGAGAATACTCGAATCCCGTATCCTGTGCGGATGTGGCAAGCGATATCGGACCCGGTCTGGCCAAGGCGGCTGTTGCCGCCGAGGTGGAGGGCAACGTTGTCGGTTTGCCGACCATGCTGCCAAATGAGGGCGAGATACGTATTCGGTTACTCACAAAAAAAGATCCCGAATCGCTTGATGTGATGCGACACAGTGCAGCGCACGTCATGGCTCGTGCAGTGATGCGACTGTTCGATGGCGTTCAATTGGCATTTGGCCCCACAATAAAAGATGGATTTTATTATGACTTTGAGCTCAACCATGTGCTTCGGGAGGAAGACTTTGAAGCGATTGAGCACGAAATGGGAAAGATTATCGCGCTCGACGAGCCATTCGAACGTCTGATTCAAAATCGGTCTGACGCAGTGCAAATTTGCCAGGATATGGATCAACCGCTCAAGGTAGAGCATATCGAAAGTGGGCTCTCAAATGAGGAGACGCTTTCCTTTTATCGGCAGGGAGAATTTTTGGACCTTTGTCGCGGACCCCATGTACGATCAGCAAAGGTGATAGGACGGGCATTCAAGCTCTTATCGATCGCTGGAGCATATTGGAAGGGAGACCACAAACGACAGCAACTGCAACGCCTGTACGCTACAGCATTTTGGGAGCAGTCCGATTTGGATGCGTACCTCGAGAGACTCGAAGAAGCAAGTCGACGCGATCATCGAGTGTTAGGACGCCAACTCGGGTTGTTTGAAATCGATGAAAAAGTCGGGCAGGGCTTAGTGCTCTGGAAACCGAAAGGCGCGATCATCCGTCAAGAGTTGCAAAACTTCATACTTAACCACCTGCAACGACAGGGTTATCGCCAAGTGTTTACGCCCCATATCGGACGCTTGGAGCTATACAAAACATCGGGGCATTACCCATATTATGCCGAATCTCAATTTCCACCCATGATCGATCCAGAGCAAATCCGGCACTTGGCAGATGAAAATTGTTCCTGTGCAGAGCTTGCCAGTCGAATGAAAGCCGGTGAAATCGACGGTTACATGCTCAAACCGATGAATTGCCCACACCACATCCGCATCTACGCCAGTGAAAAGCATAGTTACCGTGATCTGCCAGTACGCCTTGCCGAATTCGGCACCGTGTATCGCTGGGAACAATCGGGTGAAATTGGTGGTTTGACACGTGTTCGTGGTTTTACCCAGGATGATGCGCATCTTTTCGTGACCGAAGATCAATTGGAGGACGAAATTGCGGGTTGCATTGAACTCGTGAAAATCGTGTTCGGCACACTCGGCATGCAGGACTATCGTGTCCGTGTCGGTTTGCGTGACAAGGACAGCAGCAAATATGTAGGCGATCCGGAGCAATGGAGTAAAGCGGAGTCGGCATGTTTGCAGGCTGCGGCTCAATTGGATGTTCCGTTTACCGAGGAAGAAGGAGAAGCAGCATTTTACGGGCCGAAGATCGACTTTGTCGTCCGCGATGTGATCGGTCGGGAATGGCAATTGGGTACCGTGCAAGTCGATTATCAACTTCCCGAGCGTTTTGACCTCAGTTATGTCGGATCAGATAACGCACTGCATCGACCGGTGATGATTCATCGCGCTCCGTTCGGATCGATGGAGCGATTTGTGGGTGTATTAATCGAACATTTTGCCGGTGTGTTCCCGCTCTGGTTGGCCCCAGAGCAGGTGCGTATCTGCACGGTGAGCGAAAAAACAGAAACCTACGGCCGACATGTGGAGCAATGCTTTAAGGAATCCGGTTTACGGGTGAGCGGAGATTTTCGCCCAGAAAAACTTGGTGCCAAGGTTCGCACGGCACAGCTGGCAAAAATTCCTTACATCGCTGTGGTAGGACCTCGCGATGAGGCATCCCAGAGCGTTTCACTTCGCGATCGTGTCGATGGCACGCAGGAAACATTTCCACTTCCAGAAGCGATGGAAAAATTGCTCGAAGAGGTGCAAAAGCGTGTCGTTCGTGGGGTGCCGGATGCCGGATCGATCAATTTGAGTGGCGAGCATCAGAAGCTTAATGAGTACTAGACGGTCCGATCCGATCGGTCGCTCGAAGGCGAATTTTTCGGCAACGATCGCAGGCTGGTTATACCGAAGTGGCAAAATAATCCGCGTCAGGTGTTGACGACTGGCAGACTGCTTACCGATACTAGTGGAACATTCACCAGTCGCGCAGATCAACCCAGTTTTGGGCGACTTGCAACCGTTTATTTTTTCAGGAGGTTTCGGCGATCGATAAGCAGCAACGAATCAACGAGCAGATTCGAGTCACACCGGTGAGGGTTGTTTCGGAAGAAGGGGAGCAGTTGGGTGTTTTGCCGACTGAGGACGCGCTAGAGATGGCGCGTAATACGGGGCTTGATTTGGTGGAAGTCGCGCCGAGCGAACGACCACCGGTTTGCCGGATTATGGATCATGGCAAATTCAAGTACGATCAAAAGAAGAGAAAAAACAAGAGCAAGGCGCACGCCCATCACGGCAGAACAAAAGAAATTCGAATTCGCCCAAAGACCGGACAGCACGATATTGATTTTAAGATCAATCACGCCCGCGAGTTTTTAGAGCATAAGGACAAAGTCACTGTTTCAGTCATTTTCCGCGGTAGGGAATTAGCACATATCGATGAAGGCCGACGAGTACTGAATAACTTCATCAGTGAACTGGATGACATTGCCAAAGTGGAAATGGCGCCGTCCCAGCATGGTCGCCGCATCGTTTGTATCCTGGTCCCTAAATGAGTCCGCACATCCCAAAACAGCTAACTCCTGCCAGATAGCGGTAGCTGTCGCATCCCCCTTTCCCTTGTATCTGCATTTATCTAGACTTATGTGTTCGCGTTTGGGCCAGGGGCGGACCGGTGCGATTTATAAATTTTTCGAAACCGCCCTGACTGAGGAAAACGATGCCGAAGCAAAAGACACATAAGGGAACCAAAAAAAGGTTCCGCCTCACGGCGAGCGGAAAGGCGAAGCATCGCTCAAGCGGAACGAGTCACCTTGCGGCACGGATGGAGCACAAGAGAAAACGTAATCTCCGAGGGACCACGGTGCTCTCGGACGCAGACACAAGAAAAATTCAGGACGCGTTGGGTAAGTACAGCAACTAACCGCCGATATTTTTCAATCGCACAGTCAGATTTGTTGCACGGCTGTGTGTGGTGGTTAGTCAATGTTTTGCCACATGCAGGCAGTACAGGTAATTGATCTTCGATGAGAACAACCAAGGGATCTGCCCGTAATCGGGCTAAGAATCGTCTGTTCAAGCGAGTGAAGGGGTACCGCGGTGGTCGAGGTCGGCTGCTGCGAACCGCAAAGGAAACGCTTGTTCGGGCGGAGGCATCCGCCTATCGCGATCGACGGGTTAAGAAGCGCGAGTTTCGTAAGTTGTGGATTATTCGCATCAATGCCGCGGTACGGCAGCGGGGATTGCGCTATGGAGAGTTTATCTGTGGCCTGGGAAAAGCCCAGATCGAGCTTGACCGTAAGAGCCTCGCAGAGATGGCCGTTCACGATCCGGCCGCATTCGACGTTGTTGTCGAACGAGTGAAGGATGCTCTGGGAACCGCTGCGTGAATTGCCGTGGCACTTGACGAATTTGTAGCCGAGCTGAATGAATTAGCCGATACGGCTGCGGAATCCTTTTCACAGGCCGCGGACGCAACCTCTCTGGAATCGCTCCGAGTGAAGATTCTCGGCGCAAAAAGCGGCCAACTTAAAAGTGCACAACAGGGTCTTGGCCGCATGGATTCGGCCGATAAACCACTTGCTGGAAAGCATTTTAATCAGACCAAGAAACGGGTCGAAGCTGCATACCAGGCAGCAAAAACGCGACTGAGGGCTGCTTCTTCAACGCAGGCTGCATCCTCCTTTGATGCGACTGAGCCGGGTTGCCGGCCCCGCATCGGGCATCTTCATCCGATCACGCAAACGAT
The DNA here is from genome assembly GCA_002480485.1 of Planctomycetaceae bacterium UBA7805. Lineage (GTDB taxonomy): Bacteria > Planctomycetota > Planctomycetia > Pirellulales > UBA7805 > UBA7805. The sequence continues at coordinate 32,500 of DLCF01000154.1, read as the reverse complement.
CCAGGAGCTGAAAGATATTTTTGGCCGACTCGGTTTCAGCGTGGCAGAGGGCCCGGAAATCGAAGATGAGCGACACAATTTTGATGCACTCAACATCGACCGATCGCATCCGGCCCGGGACCCACTCGACAATTTTTACTTGCATGCATCATCTGACGGTATAGCCACGGATGGTGAGAATAACATGGAGGTAGCACTCGAGTCTCCCTGGTTGCTCCGCAGTCAGACCAGCACCGTCCAGATACGCGTAATGGAGGAGAATCCACCGCCGATCCGAATTGTCTCGCTTGGCAGGGTGTATCGACCAGACACGGCTGACGCGACACATTATCCTATGTTTCATCAGATTGAGGGCTTGCTGGTTGATACGGACGTAACTCTGGCCGATTTAAAGACGGTTTTGCGAATCTTTTGCAGCAGTTATCTCGGCGAGGATGTAAGCGTCCGCTTTCGACCATCGTTTTTCCCGTTCACCGAACCTAGCGTCGAGGTGGATATGCAATGGGGTGATGGCTGGGTGGAAATGGGTGGTGCCGGGATGGTGGATCCCAATGTATTCCGTGCAGTTGGCTATGATCCGGAGCAGGTGACGGGATTCGCATTTGGATTGGGGGTAGAGCGGCTTTGCGCGCGAAGATTTGGAATCACGGATATCCGCGAATTTTTCAAGAATGACATCCGCTTTCTGAAGCAATTTTAACGAATCATTGAATCCACGGGTCGGAGTACGTGTGAACGCACACTCCGCAGTGCTGCGAGGTAACAGATAAATGATTGTCAGTTGGGACTGGCTCAAGCAATATGTAGGGCTGCAGGTGGCTCCTGAGGAGCTTGAGGATCGGTTGACGAGCTGTGGGCTCAATCATGAGGGTAGCCGTAAAGTGGGCACGGACCTAGCAATCGACCTCGAGGTCACGAGCAATCGCCCAGACTGTCTCGGACATCTGGGCATCGCCCGAGAAATTGCGGTGCTTTATGACTTGCCGCTCAAAGTGCCGGTTGCTGATCCTGAAACCGGTCCACCGATCAGTGCAGGAGAGGCCCGTGTTGAATTACAAGCTGGTGATCTTTGCCCTCGATATACGGCGCGAGTGATTCGAGGTGTTAAAGTAGGGCCGAGTCCTGAGTGGCTGGTGAATCGTTTGCGAACAATTTATCAGTTCAAGCAGGGAACCAGTTGGGAACCTGTTAACAATGTAGTAGATATTTCCAACTATGTTCTCCTTGAATCGGGGCAACCGCTTCATGCGTTTGATCTGAGTCGTGTTGAGGGCCGTAAGATTGTGGTTCGAAGGGCCGAGGACGGCGAGCAACTGGTGGCGATCAATCACAAAACATATGCCCTCGACGGAGAAATGTGCGTGATCGCCGACCAGAAACGTCCGATTGCCCTGGGTGGCGTGATGGGGGGAGCCGATACGGAAGTTTCCGAGGCAACGACCGATCTGCTAGTTGAGAGTGCGATGTTTGCACCTTTGTCGATCCGATCGACGGCGCGAAAACTCGCGCTTTTCAGTGATTCGTCATATCGTTTTGAACGCGGTCCCGATCCCGGCGGCGTTGATTTCGCCAGCCAAAGATGTTGTGAACTGATACTCCAGTTAGCAGGGGGGGAACTGGCCGAGGGAGCCATCGACCTCGGATCTCATCCGGCGCCTCGGAAACCGATTGTCTTACGACTTTCAGAAATCGAGCGGATCTTGGGCATTGTTATACCGGCCGCGCAAGTGGAACGCATTCTTGTCGCCCTGGGCAACATGCTCACAGACAAAAATGTGGACCAGCTAACGGTCATTCCACCTTCCTGGCGGCGTGATCTATCGCGTGAAATCGACCTGATTGAAGAAGTGGCACGAATCGATGGTTATGAGAACATTCCTGAGGATCGTCAGGTGCCGATTTGTGCGTCCAATCGGTCTCGGGAAGATCGTGTCACTGAGCGTGTTCATCACACGCTTGTGGCCTCGGGCTTTGATGAGGTGATCACTCCCAGTGCCGTCGATGTGCAAATGGCTTCGCTCTTTACCTTGTGGTCCAAGCAGAACCCACTGCAAAGTAAGGTTCCCATGTTACGAGGGGCAAACCAACTACGAATAAGTCTTGTACCGAGTCTGCTCAATGTGCGACGCACAAATGAGAAGGTAGGTGTCGAACAAATTGAGATTTTCGAACTGGCATCAATCTATCTGGCCAACTCAGAAGTAGAGCGCGAGACGTGGCATGCGGAACGCAAGTTATTGGGTCTCTGCAGCGGCAGAGGTTTCTTTGAGTTAAAGGGCGTGGTTGAGGCTTTGCTTTTGAAACTCGGTATTGATTCGCCGCTTGAACTGAGCGACTGTGCGGATCCGTTTTTCCGATCGGGTTACGCCGCCGATCTCCAACTCAAAAGTGAGCGACTCGGATTCATCGGCGAGGTATCGGACGCAGCCCGTAAGACCATTGGCTTGCGCGGACCGACGTTCGTTGCCGAAATCTGTTTCGCTCGGTTGCTAAGTGGTGCCGTGCTTACTCCCTCCGCGCGATCCTTATCACCGTATCCCACAGTGGATCGCGATTTCAATTTTGAGGTTGAGGAGAGAGTACGCTGGGCCGACTTTTCAGCAACTGTACAGCAGGCCGCCGGCGAATATCTGGAATCGATCGAGCATCTGGAAACCTATCGAGACAAAGACCGGCTTGGAGCGGGACGAAAAAGCCTGGTGCTCAAAGTTGTCCTGCGGAAATCCGATGGGACATTGACGGGGGAAGAGGCAGAAAAAATCAGCGCACAGATTGACGCCGCATGCCACAAATCGCATGGTGCATCGCTGCGGGCATGATGCATGGCGAGCGTTAGAAATCAACCGCATTGTCCCAGATGTTGGGTAGATATTTTGCATTTACCCGCTGTCGGACCAGTGCTCGCTGACGGTCATTCAATGTTGTCGTGCCCTCAACGCCCTCAAGAATAGTATTCTCGTTTTTCTTGGTCAGTTTATTTAACACAAAATCTCCAGGTAGCGAGAATCCATGGACACCGGTCAGCTGCTGGCCGACGTCTTTTTTTGTGATTTCAATCTCAATGAAGATATAATTTCCCATCGAGGGAATTTGCTTATGATTCTGCGTCGCTTTCACAAAGCCATCTTTGATCCGAATCATCCAACCCTTACCATCATCATCCCAGCGAGCGACAATCTCCCGACTGTTACAAATGAGGTAGTGGCAGTTACGCCGTAGCGATTCCGGCACCGAAAGGCTCAGGCCGACGTCTTCGTTTGATGCTTGCGGAGTGCTCGCTCCAGCATTTGTCATTGACTTGGCGGCTGGGAGTAAGATTACGCCAGCACACTCGGGGCAACGCCCCTTTTTCCCAGCAAGCGTATCCGGGGCCTTGACCGGTTCCTGGCAATGCGGGCAGCGAGTACGGATCATGAAAGTGTCCCCTCGCCCCATCCTAAACACAGCGGGGTATCACTGGCAACCGGCTTTGCGGTCCTTCGCGCCAGGGCTCAAAACTGCTATCTGTGAATTAAATATCCAGTTTAAAAAGTTGACCAGCGCGTTGCATATTTCAGGAAAGGCGGGCGGGGATGCCAAAGTGGAAAATTGCGGGAGTGAATTTTGACCACTTTCACATGGGAGACAATTTGCGTTTCGCGCACGACCATCCCGATGTTGAAATTGTCAGTCTTTGTGACGAGCAATCGGAGCGAATGAATGAATCCGCTGCGAAGTTTTCAATCGCAGCAAATCGTTTATATACTGATTTTAATGCGTGTCTGACGGAGACAGAGCCTGATTTGGTCTTGCTATGTCCGGCGACCGCGCGTCACGCAGAATGGACGGAGAGGATCGCCCCGTTTGATGTCCATATTATGATGGAAAAACCTTTTGCAGCGACCCTTGCGGAAGCAGACCGCATGGTGGCTGCGATGCGACCGGGAAAGGAACTGGCGATCAATTGGCCGCTCGCGTGGTATCCACCGCATCGAACCGCACGACGACTGATCGATGAGGGTAAAATCGGGGATGTGGTCGAGGTCCACTTCTATGATGGCAATCGTGGCCCCCTGTGGCATGCAGCGGATAAGGTGGAAAAAACGGCGGAGGACGTTCAGCGGGAGAAACCACAGAGTTGGTTTTACAAACAGAATCAAGGCGGCGGCTCTTTGCTTGATTACCTGGGCTATGGAACCACGCTTGGTACATGGTTTCTCAACGGTCGAAAACCGATCGAAGTGACAGCGACGGTCGACTCACCACCGGGCCTGGAGGTAGACGAGCATAGTATCGTTGTCGCGTCTTATGAAACGGGACTTTCAAAATTTGAAACCCGTTGGGGAACATTCACCGACCCCTGGACGCATCAACCGCAGCCGAAATGCGGCTTTGTGATTGTGGGGAGTGAGGGGACGATTAGCAGTTACGATTATGAATCAACGATTTATGTGCAATCCAAATCGGTCCGGCAAGGTGAACTTTTACCGGTTGACCGTCTTGAAAATCCCTTTCAGAATCCGGTGCAGTACATGCTAAATTGTCTGGAGCAAGATCGACCCATAGAGGGCCCCTTGTCCGTCAATATTTCGCGAATCGGACAGCAGATTGTTGACACAGCCGTCCAAAGCGCTGCAGAAAAACGAACGCTTCCCCTTCTCGATTAAGCAGGAAAAATTAGTGAGGTGGATGCATGCGACCCAAAAAAGAACTTGAAGAAATTATTGATCAAATTGCATCGAGTCAGAGTCCAGTCGGCATGGATGCGGTTTATGTCCACGCGCTCATTCTCGATAAATTGCAGGCCATCGAAAATCGATTGACACAACTAGAGGGTAAGCTACAAACATCAGTCTCGAACGACAATTCCAATAAAGGTTAATTGGAGTCGAGTTCACCCTCGGAGATAGCGGCCTGTTATAATGGCAGCCTATGTGACATCTGCCCCTGGCCAATCGAGACAGTCTGGAGCGGTATTTTTCATCACAAAAAGTCACCCGTAAATTAATGCCCACCTGCTCGGCAGAGAGACAGCGCGTTCCATGGCAAATAAACAGCAACAAATATTTGCGAAGATTGTGCTGCACAATAAGCTTTTGGATGCGGCGGAAGTCGAACAATTGGTCAAGGAATTTTCTGATCCCGAAGAGATCATCCGTCGGCTCATTCAAACGGAGAAAATCGTAGAGAAAAAAGGCTTGCAGTTGCTGGCCCTTTACCGAAAGCAACTGCAGAAATTAATTCCTGCTTCCGATGCTGCAGCGATATCGACGAAAAAATCGAGTTCGCCGCCGACGCCCAGTAGTGCGGATGCAATCGACGCTCTGGTCGAAGAGGCTCTTGAAGAATCCGATGAGGACGCCGGTATCTCGTCGGCTTCGGAGAAAGACACCACACTTTCGAAAGAGGTCGACAATCTTGCCGATCCTGTCGAAACGGTGCAGGGTAGGGCAGCGCAGGTATCCTCGTCCGATATGTCTGATCCGCCTCCCCTGAAAGTCGACCTTGAAGATACACTTGGCACATCCTCGCCCCATCCGGAAGAGGAAGATTTGCCGATTCTGGAGCGGGATACCGGTATTGTTCGGGATGAAATTAGTACAAGCAATGAATCGCTAGGGCCCAAGCACGGCCTTGATCCGGTGGCAATTGATCTGAAGGCCAAAGAGCTCATCCACGATATTTTGCTTGAAGCACGTGACTTGAAGGCTTCCGATGTGCATATCACGGCGGGTCTTGTGCCGATGGTACGGCAGGCCGGAGCGCTCAAACCGCTGGATCGCCCACCGCTCACGCCTGAGGTGACCGAGGGCGGTTTGTTGGCCATGGTGGATGCCGCCCGCCGCGCGGAATTTCTCGAAACCAACGACTTGGATTTTTGTTATGACGGAGGTGATGCGTTAGGTCGCTTCCGAACTAATTTTCTTCGTGAACAGTCGGGAATGGATGGAGTTTTTCGACTAATCGATACTGAGGTGCCGAGTTTCGAGCAACTAGGATTACCGGAACAAATCAAACGTTTCACCGAATATGCCGTGGGGATCGTATTGATTACCGGCCCCAAGGGATCGGGCAAGACAACCACGCTTGCTGCGATGGTCGATCTTTTAAATGAAACCCGCAATGAGCATATGATTCTGATTGAGGATCCGATTGAATATGTGCACCAGAATAAAAAGTGTCATATTAATCAGCGAGAGGTCGGAACCCATACGAAGACGTTTGGGAATGCTTTGCGGGCCGCCTTGCGAGAGGCTCCCGATATTATCGTCGTCGGGGAAATGCGTGATCTGGAAACGACATCTTTGGCAATTAGTGCTGCGGAGACCGGACACTTAGTGCTCGCAACGTTGCATACACCCGATGCTATCCGGACTATCGGACGAGTACTCGATGTTTTTCCGCCTGAGGAGCAGGGGCAGATCCGCGCGATGTTGAGTGAATCTCTTCGAGGTATCGTTTCACAGCAATTAGTCCCCAATCCTGCGGGCGACTCTTTAGAGCTAGCGCTTGAAATACTCGTCAACACCTCGGCGATCGGCAACATGATTCGTGAAGATCGAACCTTCCAACTGCGGGGAATGATGCAGACCGGACGTAAACAGGGTATGCAGCTTCTCGATGACTCATTGATTGACTTGGTGCGTGCTGGAAAGATCGCAAAACAAGAAGCTTTCACACGTGCCACTGAAGAAGAGTACGTCCTTAAAGAGCTGGGTTAAGACCTTATGGCAGAGATCGATCAATTCTTGCGTGCGATGGTTGAGCATGGCGCCAGTGATGTGCATCTCGTAGTCGGGCAACCGCCGAAGTATGTGCTACACGGGCACGTTACACCCATTGCAGGGTATGAGGATCGCACGCTCGATTCGGATGAGCTCAGAAAGATTTTATTTGGGATTTTAAGTGATGAGCAGGCCTCGACCTATGAGTCGCACTGGGATATCGACTTCGCCTATGAGATCGAAAACTGCGCGCGGTTCCGCTGTAATTATTATTTTCAGCGAACCGGGTATGGCGCGGTAATGCGCGTAATACCCTCGGAGATTCTTACGCTCGATCAGCTTGATATGCCACCGGTGCTGAGGTCGCTCGCAGACCTTCGTGCTGGCTTGGTGTTGGCTACCGGACCGACAGGAAGCGGTAAAACGACAACTTTAGCTGCGATGATTGACCATATTAACACTGATAGTAGCCGTCGGATTATCACGATTGAGGACCCGGTGGAGTTTGTGCATCCGAACAAAAAGTCGATCATCAGTCATCGCGAGGTTGGCACGCACACCAGTTCCTTCAAAGCCGGTCTGCGAGCAGTCACGCGGCAGGATGCGGATGTCGTGCTTGTCGGCGAACTCCGCGATCTGGAGACGATGGCCCTTGCGCTTTCCGCTGCCGCCATGGGTACTCTCGTCTTCGGTACCCTTCACACTAATAGTGCGGCGAAGACCATCGACCGGATTATCGACATCTTTCCGGTGTCACAACAGGCGCAGGTCCGAACCGTGCTTGCCGAATCGTTGGCTGGCATTGTAGCGCAGCAGCTGCTGAGAAAAAAAGGAGGCAAGGGCCGCGTTGCCGCCACAGAGATTCTCACAGGAAACCACGCCGTGGCGAGCATTATTCGTGAGGGAAAGATTGAGCGTATTACGTCAGTCATTCAAGCAGGTAAACGGGAAGGCATGCAATTGCTGGATGATGCTTTAGAAAAAATGGCGTCCAGCGGAGTGATCGAGGGCTCCGATGCCTATATGAAGGCGAATGAAAAAGGCCGTTTTGAGAAATACATGAACCAATAGTTCTACTCGTCAAATCGTCTCACATATTTTTTATGGCACGCCGTTTTTTCTCTTCCGAAGTTATTGAACCACCACGCGCGACGATTCGCGGCAGTGAAGCGCACCATCTGTTGCACGTTTTGCGACTCGGGGTCGGCGATGCGATCCAATTGTTTGATGGCGGTGGCATTGAGTACCAGGCCCGGATTGAAGCGGTTGACCGCCAGGCTGTTGATTGCCTGATCGAGGGGCAGCAGCCTGCGAACCGAGAGCTTGATATTGAACTTTGTTTGGGTGTTTCCGTTCCCAAAGGTGATCGAAGCCGCTGGCTAGTTGAGAAGGCTGTTGAGTTGGGTGTGCATACGCTGGTGCCGTTGAATTGCCAACGGAGTGTCGTAAAGTTGCGTTCGACGACGCTCTCGCGATTAAGAAAAGCCGTAATCGAAGCAAGCAAGCAGTGTGGTCGGAACCGCTTGATGGAAATATCCGATCCAGTCTCCTGTGTGCAGTGGCTTGCTGCGGGCGAAGGAGATGCCATGCGACTGATGGCCCACCCTGATGAGGCTGGGTGTCCGCTGCATTCAGCGTATGCTGATCGCAGGGTTGATAAGGCGATGATTGCTATTGGCCCCGAAGGCGGATTCAGCGAAGCGGAGGTGCGTGCGGGTGTTTCGCAGAACTGGCAGCTGATAT
>DLCF01000154.1:4051-23719 GCA_002480485.1 Planctomycetaceae bacterium UBA7805 | reverse complement strand
TTTGGGGCCCCGACTACTCCGAGTCGAGACCGCTGCCTTGGCGGTCGCTGCTTCGATCGGCTTGTGGAGCAGCACCGCATAGAGAATTACTTATCCGCTGGCTTTTGTTTGATAATGTCGCCGAACAGATGGCCCCCCTCGCTGCCATGCTGCCACGTTCCAGCGTAGCGATTTTTGTCAAAAAGAACCTTTGCAGAGAAGGTTCCGAGCCCTGGTATTTTGGTGTCATCAAGAATCACCATGGGCGTATCCTGTGCCCAGCGGACGGTGAGCGGCAGCGGCAAGCGAAGGTCGACTGAGCCGAATTGCATGCGGACATCAAATCTCCAGAGGTGATCCTGTCCGGGAATTTTGACGACACGATAAATCGTGTACCGTTCCTTTTTCGATTCTTTTCCCGCTTCGTTTTGTGTGTAAGTGCCGATCAGGTCGACGTTGGCGAGCATTTCCGTAAATGCTCTCTCGCGTTTTTCTCGCGCAGCCTCGCTGGCTTCCTGTTGCTCCTCGGCTTGAACGATGCCGTCAAGCAGCATGAGTGACAGCAGCAAAAAAGAAAAACTATCAATTGATTTTGGCATGAGTCGAATCTCCTGCAGCATCATGTTCCACTATTATTACGTGCACCATGGATTATAAACCAATTTTTCTGCATCCCCGCTCTGGAAAATGACCGGTTTGAACCAAGGGCAGGGCGGGGGTAGAATGCCACGCTCAGCGCGGCGACGGATTTTAACTGGCAGGAGACCCGATCGACGGGAGCAGGAACGGAGCAATGTGGAATCACAAAAATCTGTTAATTCAATTTTTGTTCGTTTGCCTTTTCGCGTGCGGTTGTTCAAAGGTGGAAAGGTCAGGCCAGCGGGTCGCAGAATCCGGGCGGGAGACGCATTTTGCTGATCTATCAGATCCAATGGGAGATCTGAGCCAAGTTATTCCGAGCGTGGTCGCCGTCTCCGATCGCAATCCAGCAAAGCGCAATTCAGCAAATAGTTCAGATCGCGACTGGCCCCAGTGGCGGGGACCTGCGCGTACTGATATTTCAGCCGAAACCGACCTCCTCCGCCAATGGCCAGAGGGTGGATCCGGACCAAAACAACTTTGGGTTTCGCGTGATGCGGGTATCGGTTATTCCGGGCCCGCGATAGTCGACAATGTGCTTTACACGATGGGGGCGCTCCCGCTTTCAGCATCCGGGCTGGAGGAGCAGGGGGGTGAAGAGGCAGTAGCAGAGGCCAAAGAATGTGTGATCGCGATGGATGCCGTAACGGGGGAGTTACTTTGGTCGACTGAAGTCGGCGACGTTTTTCAGAACAACTGGGGAAACGGGCCCCGATGTACCCCGACGATCGATGGCGATTTTGTCTATGCACTGAGCGCGTTAGGTGATCTAGTCTGTTTAGAGAAGGCGAGCGGCAAGCAAATTTGGAAGCGAAGTTTTACTGAGGATTTTGATGGCGAAGTGCCTCATTGGGGTTATTGTGAATCGGTGCTGATCGACGGGGATCATCTGATATGCACCCCTGGTGGACCTAAGGGTGCGATGGCCGCGCTCGATAAAAAAACCGGAGATGTAATCTGGCGGTCAACTGATTTTACTGATGGTGCACAATATGTTTCGATGATTGCGATTGAGAACGGTGGAAAACGACAATATGTGCAGCTGACTCAGCAGCATCTAGTAGGAATTGATGCAGAAAACGGAGGGCTACTCTGGAGCAGCGATTGGCCTGGTAGGGTGGCAGTCGTACCGACACCGATCTCAAAAGATGACACCATTTATATCACGTCGGGGTATGGCGTGGGTTGTAAGCTTGTCCGTCTGAATGAGCAAAATCAAGCAGAGGAAGTCTATGCAAATCGAACCATGAAAAATCACCACGGAGGTGTTATTCTCTTGGACGGCCATCTCTACGGCTTTTCGGATGGCGTCGGCTGGTTGTGCCAGAATATCGACAATGGAAAAAAGGTTTGGAGTAAAAAAGGTGATTTAGGAAAAGGCGCGATCGCGTATGCAGATGATCGCTTCTATTGTATTGGAGAAGACGATGGCCGAGTTGTGCTGATTGACGCCTCCCCGGAGGGTTGGAATCCTAAGGGCGAATTCACGCTCAGTCCCCAGACAGAACTGCGCAAACCGGCAGGCCGCGTTTGGACCCATCCGGTGATTGTGGATGGAAGGCTCTATTTGCGCGATCAGGAATTGTTGTACTGCTACGATGTCCGAGACAACTAGAAAATCCCAACGGTCATTGTGCAGTGAAACTTTCTCTCAAGATATTTTTGAGTGATATCTCACTACGCTGGGCGCTCACCGCATCGTAGATGGTACCCAGTTCCCGATCATTCGCTTGTGGATTTGTGAACGCATGTAGTGCGCGACCATAAATGTGGACTTGCCAATCTGCGCCCGCCTCCGAGAGCTCGCGTTTGAGTGCAATGATTTCGTCTTCTGAGACCATCGGGTCGAGATGGCCATGCAGGACAAGTACCTTTCCTTTGATCGATTCTGTCGCCAGCGAATCGGCAGCGGTAAGTAGACCATGGAAACTTACGGTCGCCACAACCGGGCATCCGCTGCGTGCTAAATCAAGAGCGCACAAGCCACCGAAGCAATAACCGATTACGGCAATCCGATCGGTATCTACTTGAGGCAATTCACATACTGCATTAAAAATCGTGCGGAGTCGCTCGCGAAGCAATCCGCGGTTTTCCACTAGTGGTTGCATTAATTCAGCGTTTTCTTCAGTGGATGTCCCAACGCGACCCTCCCCGTAGAGGTCGGCCGCGAAACCGGCATAACCAAGAGATGCCATTGTTTCCGCCTGTTTCAGGGCAAACGCGTCGCATCCTGCCCACGCATGGCACACGATCACTGCCGGCCGCGGGTCTTTGGATTCTGCATCGGAAAAGAGGTGCCCCAAAAGTTTGGTGCCGTTGTGGTTGACGGAAATAATCTGAGACTCTGTTTGCATCACAATTTTCCTCCCGTGGCCGATTATCCGAATCGGGGACACACTGTCCAGGCTAGCGACCGCTTGTTTACGGTAACAAAATAGGGCAAATCTGTTTACAATGCGAGGGTGCTGCAATGTCATCCTGCTGTCTCTGTTGCTCCCGGGTACCGGTATTTTGGAGATTGAATCTTGTCAAACACGGATCAAGAAAATCTCAGGCAGCAGCTCACATTTCGGTTCCGCCACCATAAGGCCTATTTGACTCTTTGTCTCTTTGGCGTCACCTTATTTTTGGCCGCCGTCGCAATGCTCGCCTATTTTGTAGACGCGGACCTGACGAGATTGGAAAGGTGGGTGAAGGGGCTCGGTCACTGGGGCCCCGTAATCTTTGTGTTTGGTACGGCGATGCTCTGCATACTTTTCGTTCCGCAGGGAATGCTTTCTGTCGCCGGGGGCATTCTTTTCGGGCTTGGACCGGGATTACTATATGTTTTTTTGTCCGAGTGCCTTTCGGCAACGCTGAGTTTCTTAATCGCTCGAAATTTTCTCCGTATGCGGGTCAATCAGTGGATGGAAAAGCATCCTCGCCTTGGTATTTTCGATCGCGCTCCGTCAGACAGGCGAATGCATTTGATGTTTTTAATGCGACTTGCACCCGCAAATTTTTCTTTGCTTAACTATGTCTGTGCAGTAAGCAAAGTACGATTGGTTAGTTATTTGGTAGCTTTGGTTGGTGTTCTTCCCGGAAATTTGTGTACGGTGTATGCCGGTGATGTGGCCCGTCATGTGAGCGGTCGACTCGTCGGCGATGCCTCTGAACAACAGTATGGCACCATGCATTATGTGCTGATGATCGGAGGACTTTTCATGGCAGTTATTTCAGTTTCCCTGATTGCCAGAATCGCCTACCGCATGGTCAAGGACGATGTGCCGACTCTGGAATCTGAGAAGCCGTAACTAAAAGAAATTCATCACTATTTTGCGCGAAGAGCAAAAAAATGACTTATTTCGCCATCAATCTCGAGCATGCTGGAACGATTCTTGCTTAGCAGAAATTCACTAGATGCCAACGAACGGTCCGCACCTAGGTCCGACATCGCTCTCAACCGGATAGGGCGTCCTGCGAATTGGGGTGCTGGTGCCACTCTGGCACTCTCACTGCTATCTGCCATTGGTATTACTACGGCACAGGGGATCGGTGTTTTACCGGTTATCCTTTATCGCTTTGATCATCTTAAAGGGAAGCGGACTGAGGATTGGGCTGTCATCTTAGAGGAACTTGCAACCCAAGGATTGACACTCTCTCTTAGCATCTATAGCGGTGGAATCGCGGCGGTATTTTTCGTGATTCTCTGGTCGACACTTCGTGGTTGGTCCTGGCTCGATTATTTGGCGATCCGGGGTTTTTCTTGGAAGTCATTCCGGATAGGGTTTGCAGGGCTGGCAATTTTTTTAGTGCTTACTTACCCATCAGGAGAGGCGGCAGATCAGAGGAGCGGGGATTTTGCAGTACAAGCGTATCAGACTGCAGTATTTCCGTTTCTGTTCATCACTGCATTAGTTGCTGTGGCTCCGATATGGGAAGAACTTTTTTTTCGCGGCTTCATGCATCGAGGTCTTGCTGCTGCCTGGGGCCCCATTCCCGCTATTATTTTTTGCTCGGCATGTTGGGCGATGGTGCACGTACAATACGATTATTCGCTGATTCTTGTGCTTTTTCTGGTTGGCATTTTTTTCGGATTTACCCGTCAACTCTCAGGGTCGACGTTACTCACGGTATTGTTGCACGCGTCTATGAACGGCGTGGCAATTATTGAGATGATTGTCCACGCCGGCAGCGTGGCCAACTGATTATCCAACAGCCGCTTTCAATTTTTTTCATGCTCCGCGATCCACTCACGCAACACACCAAGCTCGCGGCCGAAGCCGCCCGAGAGAATGGGGAATCGACACCAGGTTTTCGGATCAAGATTTTCATCATCTAAATGGAACGAGGGGGCATACCGTTCTCGCTTCCACTGATTGCGTGACCAAAGTTGAAAAAACCGGATAACCCATGTTTCCAATTGTCGTCGGTCATATTCGGGAAATTCGATCTTCAGCAGTTGATAGACTTCAAGAGGCATGAATTTGTCTCGAACTGCTGCGCGCTCGACCACATCGAGTAGATCATAAGGCATTAGATCAGATTCGTCGTTTTGTCCCTCGGCCGGTGGTCGTAATTCTGCGGTCGGCGGTTGTCGATTTATTTCTGCAAGCGCTGGAATCGGGTCGAAACCGCAGGGACCTATATTTTCCATCCATACTAGCCAACGTCGTAAAAACGCCTTGTCGATACCGGCAATTGGCGCAAGGCCTCCACTTGTGTCGCCGTCCATCGTGGCGTAGCCAACTGCTGCCTCGCTACGATTACTGGTGCTCAGCAAAAGAGCTCCCTGAAGATTTGCCAGCATCCAGACGCCGGGTGCTCGTGCCCGCGCCTGGATGTTCTGTAACGTCAAATCGTCCGATGCCCATGTGAGCGACCGTTGCACCACTTGTTCGACGCACTTGCGATAGTCCTCGACCTGAGCGTTGATATTCCATTCAAAGAAAGTTGCATGCAGTGCGGCACTTAGTTGTTGGGCCGCATGCCGTGTTGTCTCACTGCTGTTGTCGGTCGCCTGATAAACGCAAGTCAGTAATTTGCGCGTGCATCCAGCAGCATCCGATTCGCTCGCCAGCTTGTCGATGTGCGATAATTTTTCGATAAAACCATCGAGGCCCAACTCCGCTAGACCCAGGTTGACCGACATCGCCAAAAGCGTGGCAACGCTTGCAGAATCGCATCCGCCACTGAGGGAGATCACACAGCCCAGGGACTGGCTTTTTCGTAAATAATCGAATAGTCCCAAGGACACCGCACGCGTGAATTCTTCTTCCTTGATATCGGTTGATTGTTCCCACTCGGCTGCGAGTGCGCCCTGTGTAGTCGACTCGCATCGGGGAAATTCAAAAGGGACGTGAACACATTGAGCGGGCGACCGCTCGCCCTCATTTTCGGAATCTTCTTTTTTTATTTTTTGATTACGCCCGATATCGACAAGGGCTGTCACAAGTTGGACATTCTCGAACGAGAATCGCTTGCCCTCCGCGACAATTTCTCCGCCGTTAGCAATCAGGCCACCTCCATCGTAAATTACACGTCCCGCTTCATTTCCCAAAAGGTTTGCGTATACGTAGGTCACACCGAACGACCTTGATCCCTCGCGGACCAGTCTGCGACGAATTTCCTGTTTGCCAAACGCGAAATGGCTTGCACTGGGATTGAGGAGGATATCGGCACCCGCTCGAGACAAGTTTCTTCCAGGTCGTTTTGCGGTCCAGGCGTCCTCGCAGATCTCGAATCCAATTTTGACGCCACCACAGTCGAAGAGAAGATCACCAATAGGGTACTTATTCCCAGCACACTCGATATCGCCCCTGGCACCGTTCGGCCAAGCCCGAAACCAACGCGGTTCGTAATGCACGCCTGCGCCAGCAAGATTTTGTTTTGCCGCAAATCCGATAATCTCGGCGTTGGTCATCAGACAGCACGTGTTGTACAATCCGCCCCGATACATTCTGGGAAGTCCGAGCGCGACAATCATACCTTGTGTGTGCGGCAGAATCTCCAGCAACATATCTTCGGCAGTGCGTAACATACCGGGGGCTTGAAATGCATCTTCACAGCCGTAACCGGTAATGCACATTTCAGGAAAGCATAAAATTGAAACACCTTTTTGCCTTGCGCATCTGATAGCCGATAAGATATTTGCTGCGTTCGCATCCCAGTCAAGCGGCGTCTGGTTGAGTGACGCGGCGGCGACGTGAATCAGAGTCATGTCGATTCGGGTCATGGATTCAAGATGGGTATCTGTTGTCAGAAACCGTCACTATGACGAGAGCTTCAGCTGAACGTCCTTGAGGAGTATTGTACTGCTAAAGAGCATGTCGCATCCACTCGTTGCCAAAACATTGATGCTTCAGCGTAAAATCCAACGGAAAGAGCGGCTTCCGAGAAGGATCAAAATCACATAAAATAAGGGCTTGGATTTGTTTTAGACTAATGCCATTTGGCATGCGCCCCTCTCTTGAACAGCGAAAGTTTTGATGGACGAATCATTCCAAGCGGTCGGCATTGATCTTGGCACAACCTATTCGGCTGTAGCTAGGATCGACGAAACCGGTCGTCCCACCACGATCGTCAATTCGGAAGGAGATTTGGTCACTCCGAGCGCTGTTTTCTTTGATGGCCAGTATGTCATCGTCGGCAAGGAGGCGATCAAGGCGGTGGCAACGGATGCGGAGAACGTTGCAGATTGTTCGAAGCGGGATCTCGGTCAAAAGATATACCACAAACTGCTGGAAGGCAGGCAATATCCGCCGGAGGCGATTCAGGGCTTCGTGCTACGGAAGCTTAAACAGGATGCTGCCCGGCTGATTGGAGATTTCAAGAAAGTCGTGATAACGGTTCCAGCTTATTTCGATGAAGTCAAGCGGAAAGCAACGCAGGATAGCGGTTACATGGCGGGTCTGGAAGTGCTCGATATTATAAATGAGCCGACTGCCGCTGCGATTGCCTATGGATTCCAGCTGGGAATTCTGAACGATAAGCATGAAGTGTCAGGCCGGCAACGTATCTTGGTTTACGATCTCGGTGGAGGTACTTTTGACGTCACGGTGATGGAGATTGAAGGGAAAGATTTTAAGGCGCTTGCAACCGACGGTGATGTGCTGTTGGGTGGCAGGGATTGGGATCAGCGAATTCTAGAATTTGTAGTTGAGAAATTCATAGCAGAGCATGAAATCGATCCGCAAGAAGATCCATGTGCGTTAGGTCGACTTTGGCGAGAGTGTGAAGATGCCAAAAGAACGCTTTCGGCAAGAGAGAAAGCAGCGATAACTTGCGACTATCGGGGCAAAGCTCTGCGCGTTGAGTTGACTCGAGAAAAATTTGAAGAGTTGACTCGGGATCTGATGGATCGCACAGAGTTCACTACTCGGCAAACGCTTCAAGCAAGTGGATTGGGTTGGGATGAAATTGATCTTGTTTTGACCGTGGGCGGGTCGACCCGGATGCCAATGGTTGCTGATATGCTTACCAAAGTTTCGGGAAAAAAACCAAACCGTAGTCTTTCAGCGGATGAAGCGGTAGCTCACGGTGCCGCATTGAGGGCCCAAATGCTGCTCCAGCAGGCGAGTGGTGAAACCTCAAAGCTAAAAATTAAAAATGTCAATTCACACAGCCTCGGAGTTGTCGCAACGGATGCAAAAACATCGAGGCCGCGGAATGCGATTTTAATTCCGCGAAATACCCCACTTCCCGCGAGTGCAAAAAGAGTCTTCAAGTCACACCGCGAAGGCCAGAAGACAGTGCTTGTCACTATTATTGAAGGGGAAAGTTCCTCGCCTGAGGACTGCATGCAGATTGGCGAGTGCATTGCCCGCGATCTGCCGGACAATATGGCGATTCACACACCAATCGAGGTCCGATTCTGCTATCTTGAGAATGGACGGCTCACAATCACCGTGGTTGTCGAGGGCCAGGAAATGCTTCACGAGCTCACTCGTGAAAACAGTCTTTCTCAGGAACAGTTAGACAGTTGGCAGGATTATATTGCAGCAGTTGAGAAGGGACAGGCGGAGGCAGCTGATCAATAGTGTTTGAGCTAATGTTGGTTGCACAGCGATTCAGGCCAAGGAAGAGAAATCTCCCTGCGAATTAGTGCCCGATAGATAGCCTTTTCTTTTCAATTCGTGACTCACGTTGACCCACCGTTTTTGCTCTGTTAGGCTCTGGCATGTCTGATTCTCCTGCTCCCACTGACGGTTTTTCCGATTTGGGCCTCTCTCCGTTGATGCTCACTGCTCTCGCGCAGGCCGAGTATACCGAACCGACCCCCGTCCAAGCGGGTTTGATCCCCAGGGCATTGCAGGGATCGGATCTTTTGGGCCAGGCCCGCACGGGGACGGGAAAAACGGCAGCATTTGCCATCCCCATCCTTGAGCGGGTTGAGCGGAGCAAGCAGGGGTTTCCACAAGCCCTGATCCTTGTTCCTACCCGAGAACTAGCCGTCCAGGTACGAGGTGAGATTACAAAACTAGCGTTTGGTCGAAAAACACGAGTGCTGGCCGTTTATGGTGGCAAGCCGATCCGTGGACAGACAGAAAAATTGAGTCGTGGTACAGAGGTCGTCGTTGGAACGCCGGGTCGGGTGCTAGATCACATGGCACGGGGGACGCTCAAGATGGATTGCCTGCAGGTTGTGGTGCTTGATGAGGCCGACCGGATGCTCGACATCGGTTTTCGTCCCGATATCGAAAAGATTCTCAGGCGGTGTCCCAAAGATCGTCAGACCCTTTTATTGAGTGCCACTGTGCCCGGACCGGTAGAACGGCTTGCACGTCGTTACATGCAAAATCCGGAGTCACTCAATTTTTCACCCAAGGAACTTTCCGGCGAGACGATTGATCAGTTTTATTTTACGGTCGATCAAGATCGAAAATATGAGCTGCTTAAGCGGCTTCTGGATCGAGAGAAACCTAGGCAAGCCATCGTTTTTTGTCGGACCAAACGTGGAACGGATCGGCTGGCAGTTAAGCTAGGGAAGAAAAATCCAGGGGTTGCTTGCATACACGGAGACATGCATCAGGGAGCTCGCGATCGCGTGATGCAGCAATTCAGAGAGAGTGATGTTAAAATTCTGATTGCAACTGATGTGGTTGGTCGAGGCATTGATGTGAGCGGTGTTTCGCACATTATCAACTACGATACGCCAACTTTCTGTGATGACTACGTGCATCGCGTAGGCCGAACCGGCCGGATGGGAAAAGATGGCATTGCAGAAGGCGTGGCTTATACGTTTGTCACGCCAGAAGAGGGGGGGGAGTTAACGAATATCGAGATGCGGATCAATAAATTGTTAATCCGTGATGAGATTCGAGATTTTACGACTGTGCGCGTGAAAGATGTCGAACAAAAAGAGACTGCCCCCGCCAAACCTCCTGGACCACCTCTAAAAAAAGGTGGCCGTCCGAAACGACGTATCCGTCGTGCACTGTGAGTCTTGCCCTAGGGATCGCTCTTATTGGCGGTGAACATTAGGTCAATCAGCCGGTTCGAAATTCGGTTCGCAGTCTGGCAGGGATTGCAGGAAAAAAGGGCCATAGTTTTTTGTGGAAATCCGCGGGTCTAGAATGACCACTATTCCGGAGTCTTTTGCAGAACGAATAAGCCGTCCGAATCCTTGTTTTAGCTTGAGTGCGGCCTCGGGAAGCTGATAATCTCCGAAGGGATTGCCGCCTTGTGCGCGAATTGTTTCTAGCCGTGCCGCCAAGACCGGTTCTGTGGGAACGCGAAATGGAAGTTTGGTAATAATCACGTTCTGCAACGCGTTACCCGGCACATCGACTCCCTGCCAGAAACTGTCGGTACCGAAAAGAACACTGTTCGGTTCGTCGCGAAATCGCTGAAGCATTTGGGTTCTCGGCATCCCGTCCGCTTGAGATAACAACCCGAGACCGCGTTCCCGGAACCAGTCAGACAATGCCGTGGCTGCCCGTCGCATGGAGGCATAACTGGTAAATAGAACAAAGGCATGTCCATCCGTGCGATCAACATATCGCCGGATCATGGGGACCAGTTTGTCTTCGTAGGCTTCACGATCAGTCGATGGGTCGGGCATTCCCTGAACTAAAATAAGTTCGGCCTGTCGCGCGTAATTAAAGGGACTGCCGAGACGTAACATTTCTGCTTTGACTAGACCGATTCGAGAGGTAAAAAAATTAAAGGAGTGATTTTGTCCGACCGCAAGCGTCGCGCTGGTAAGAATCACTGAGGGCACTCGATCGAAAAGCTCGCTGCGTAACGCCGGTCCTACATCGACTGGCGCTGCTGCCAAGGTCACGCGAGGCAAACCCCGACGCATCTGTTTTTCTTCAATCCAGTACACAGATCCGTCGACCTTTTGGCCACACCATTGGTCGATCTCTCCGGCGAGTGCCAGGAGTCGGTCTGCGGCCGAGACAAAATCTTGTCGCTGTGTATCTTTCTCAAGCGGTGCCGCCGCCTGTCGAATTTTTTGTGACAGCGCAATCAATTGTGGGCTGAGAGGATTTGCAAAGGGTTGAGCCTGATCGACGCGGCCGTTTTGACGTGCATGACACTTTAGATAATTACTTGCATCCTGGAAAAAATTCTCCATTGTGATTAAGCATTCAGCGACCGCGACTTGGGCAGACCGCATCTTGTAATGAACCAAAAGTCCTTTATTCGTTCGGTCATTGAAAAGTTTTTGAAGCACGTATTGAACCTGTCCGCTACTTGCACTCAGGCCGAGATGACTGCTAGCGACTTCCTCCATCGTATGTGCCTCGTCAAAAATTACGACATCAGCTTCTGGAAGAAGGCTTGCGCCGGCTCGACGCAGGGCCAGATCGCTGAAAAAGAGAGCATGGTTGACCACTAGTATGCGTGCATGATCCATCCGCCGACGCGACTGGTAGTAGAAGCAGTCTTTGTAGCGAGGGCAATTTCTTCCCATGCAGTTGCCGCTATCGCTGGCTACCTCATCCCAAACGATAGCCTGTGGCATGTAATCGAGGTCTGATCGGGAACCGTCAGAGGTTTGGCCGCTCCAGCGGTGGAGTTGCTCAAGTTGCTCAAATTCTCCCGGTTCATGAAAAAGCGACACTGCTCGATTGCGTGCAGTCTGCAATCTTCGAAGACTCAAATAATTTCGCCTTCCTTTGACCAAAACGGTGGTGAATTCTCGGGGAATGATGCTATTGAGCAGTGGAATATCTTTGCCGAGTAGCTGCTCCTGAAGGCTGATGGTATGCGTTGAAATAATGATCCGTTGTGTTGACGCCCCTTTTTTTTCGTTTGTGGGATCCTCTGAGAGTTCGTCTTCGGTCGCTGCCAGGATAGCGGGAACGAGGTAGCCAAAGCTTTTGCCGACACCGGTGCCTGCTTCAACGACGAGGTGCTTTTTGGCTCGAATGGCCTCTTCCACCGCGAGTGCCATTTCTTGTTGCTCAGGCCGCTGCTCATAATTTTCGAGTCGCGCTGCGATGCGTCCTTCCGGGCCCAAAATGTCATCGACAGCAAGCATCCGTGTTTCTCGCAGGAGGAAAGAGCAAACCCCTAGCGACACCATACCAAAAAGCGACGCGACACTGTAGGTATTTCGCGATCACTACCCCTCTTACCTTGAAGTAGGCGGGAAATGTGGATTGTGTTACGATCAAAGATGAGTCGCATTGGGGTAACGCAGCGGAATGAGAAATGCCAATTGAATTTGTTTGTCCCGAATGTCGGGCCACCTTGCGCGTCGGTGATGATGCACGTGGAAAAAAAGCACAGTGCCCGCAATGTGGAAAAATTTCCGAATTACCGAGTCAAATTGCCCCGCCGTCACCGTCGCAGGCAGCGTCAACTCTTTCCGTGGAGCAGAGTGATACGACGTTTCTGGGTCAATCGCACATCACCAGGGGACCGATGCTTCCGGTCCGAATTGATTTCGGATCCGTTCTTTCCAGGGGTTGGCGAATTGCCTCGCGACGTTACGGTCTTGCACTTTTAGGAAGCACTCTGTTTTTACTGCTAAATATTGCCGGTGGAATGATTGCGAATGCCATCTCGGAATGGGGTCGCCTAGCCGTCGATCCGCTCAGTATTTCATTTGCCAGTACCGTAGGTCGTATTTTGTTTGATACCTGGCTGTTCGGTGGCGTGACCCTTTTTTTTCTCAAACTGACTCGGGGACAGACCGCGCGAGTCGCGGATTTATTCGCTGGCGGGAAATTTCTCTGGCGCATTTTAGGAGTCAACATTTTAATCGTTCTGTCTCTATCGGCGATCCTGATAATCGGCTGTGGTATTCCTGCACTCATTGGTTATCTGAGTGCGCCTGATGCCGCTGTTCGGGACCGGGCAGAAGACGGCGCGACGAAAGTGGTTGCCACGGAAACACCATCAGGTAAAACCAATAATGGCCTCACTACGGACGAATCAGCTGATCAAGAAATGAGGCAGAATCCGCGCACAGCGGCAGCAATGGCGGGCATTGGTATTGGCTTAATGCTTGTTTTTTTGCCGGTGATTATCTTGGGCATCATGTTTTCCCAGGCTGTCTTGCTAGTCGTTGACCGGGGCATGGGGAGCCTGGAGGCAATGCGGCAATCGATTCGTATTACGCGGGGAAACAGGTTTACGCTTTTTGGTCTGGGTCTGGTTCTCTCATTTATCAGTTTTTTGGGTGTGCTTGCTTTTTTCATTGGTCTATTTTTTGTTATCCCGGTCTGCTGGATCATCGGCACAACGGCTTTCTTGACAATGACCGGGCAAATGTCTGCTGAGCCGATATCCGAAGTGTAGCACGCACTGAGTCACGCAGAGGCTATCGGAAGAGCTAACGAGGCCTCGATGCGATTCGGCCCGAATCCGGGCTGCTTGCCGTGGCATAGAGTTTGCGCGGAATGCGTCCGGCGCGTGCCGCGTGCCATCCGGCCTCGGCGGCCAAGCGCATCGCGATGGCCATTTGTTTTGGTTCCCGGGCGTGTGCGATTCCCGTATTCAGCAACACACCGTCCACGCCCAATTCCATTGCGGTCGCCACATCGCTTGCGGTGCCGACCCCCGCATCCACGATGACCGGATATTCAGGATCATCCGCTTTTAGATATTCCAGACAAATTTGCAGATTGTTTGGATTCAGAATACCTTGCCCCGATCCAATGGGACTCCCTGCTGGCATGACGCTTGTCGCGCCCGCCTCTTTCAAACGTAGTGAAAGCATCGGATCGTCGGTGGCATAACAGAGCACCGAGAACCCTTCAGCGACTAGTTGTTCGGTAGCTTGCAGCGTCGCCAACGGATCTGGCAATAACGTTTTGGTATCGCCCAAAACTTCAAGTTTCACCCAATCACTGCCGGGATTTTCCAGGCCCTCCAGAATTTCGCGACCGAGTCGGGCCGTGCGGATGGCATCTTCCGCAGAAAAACACCCTGCAGTGTTGGGCAATAAGACGTAACGTGAGGTATCAATATAATCCAGAATGTTATTTCCATCAGCATCGACCAAACGTTCGCGACGAACTGCGACCGTGATGCACTCGGTGCCCGAAAGCTGCAAGCATTCCTGCATTAGTTCAAAGCTCTCATATTTCCCCGTGCCAACAAATAGTCGACTGGAAAAGGTATGCTTCCCAATCTGCAAGGGCGGTGCTGCTAGAGCTGACGATTCTACGGCGGGAGCATTCTTGTCGGTGAAATTCATCGCTGTGATATCCCGGATTTTGATTATTCTGGCGCATCATAACAGACTCACTTATCGAAACAAGCGACCGATAACGGTAAGTCTACAGCGAAATCAGAGATCGCCTATCCGCCACCGACGAGCGTCACAATTTCCAGTCGATCATCCGCAGCGAGTTGATAATCGCCATGCGACTTGCGGGGCACCAATGCCCCATTCACCTCAACAGCATAGCCACGCAGTGGAATTTCAAGACCATCAATCAACTCAGCAATCGTGATTGCAGCGTCGACCTGATGCGGCTGTCCATTAAGTATAATGTTCATGATTACTGAATTTGATCGAGCGGAACGGGCGATCGCTGTTTGTCGGACTCAACCACAGCCGATAGAACCCTCTGAACCTTATACGCGTCGGCAAAGTCGGCAAGGGGCACTACCGGTTCACCGCCGCCAACCACAGTCAACATATCGGCCGCCTGATTGATGAAGCTGTGCTCGTATCCCAAAATATGTGCGGTGGGCCACCATGATGCCGCGTACGGGTGGTTGGCATTTCCGTCGGTGACGTTTATCGTATTCCAGCCCTGTAATTCTGCTGGAAGTGTGGCATCGTACCAGTCGAGCTCGTTCATTCGCTCGAAATTAAACCGAATCGCTCCGAGTTCGCCGTGAATCTCCAAACGATTGGCATTCTTGTATCCTGTGGATAGACGTGTTGCTTCAAAGGTGGCCAAAGCACCACTCGCCATTTTGGCAACAAACAGCACAATGTCATCGACCGTGCTGGCTCCTTTTTTTCGACTTGTGGACCCACCGTGTCCAGAAATTTCTCCGCCACCGCTTTCCAGAATCACACGCTCTTTGATGACAGTCTCCATCGTGGATCCGATCACCTCACTAACCTCATCGCCAGTGATGAAGCGCGCGGTATCAATGGTGTGTGCGCAGAGGTCACCCAATGCTCCGGATCCGGCCACATCTCCCTCGAATCGCCACATCAGTGGTGTATCTGGGCCTGCCCAGTCCTGAAGATAACAGCCCCGAATCTGATAAATTTTTCCAAGTTTTCCCGCTGCACATAATTGATGGGCAAGCGCCACTGCAGGACACCTTCGATAGTTGTACCAGACGAATGTTTTTCCCGACGCCTTTTCGGCCGCTTCCACCATCTGGCGGGCATCGCTTAACGTTCCGGCCAGTGGTTTTTCACAGGCGACATGCTTTCCAGCTTCGAGTGCCGCAATTGTGTGCTCGGCATGCACATTGTTGGTGGTTACTACATCAACGAGGTCAATCTCATCAGAATTCACAGCTGATTTCCAATCCGTGGCACAGTGTTGCCAGCCCCATCGGTCGGCAAATATTTTTAGCTCTTCCTGATTACGAGCCGCCACGGTATGCATGATCGGCGCACAGGGTAAGTCGAAAAACTTGTCTACCTTCAAATACGCATTTGAGTGGGCCCGGCCCATGAATTTTGTTCCAATCAGGGCGATATTACAGAGGTTAGTATTCGCGGTCTCGGCAGCCATCTTAAAAACTCCTGCATTGGAAAAAGGGTTTGAATCGTTCGTGAGTCAGGTGCTTAATATTGGACCTCGGTCCACTTCTGTTCTCGATTACTCTGAAGAATCGCATCGCAGATTGCCATCTCTTTATGGCCATCTACAAAGGTGCTCCAATCGGGTTGGTCCGGCATGTGACCTGTTTCCACCGCACGATAGACGTTGCGAAATAGATTCTTCGGGCCGTCAGGATACGCTTCCGGATGACCACCCGGATAATGCGCATATTCTTTGGCAGCGTCGTGCAATAAAGATGGATCCTTCACCAGGATTTCATTTGGCTTGTCCCGATAGCCGATCCACATCTCATTTGGTTTTTCTTGATCCCATGCGACTGCACAGCGAGATCCATCCAGTTCAAACGAAAGCCGATTCTTACGACCTGCCGAGACCTGACTAACAGTAAAGACGCCATGAGCTCCGCCAGAGAGTTCAATGAACACGGAAGCATAATCTTCCGTGTGGATATCCTGCGGGTCGTAGTCACTTGGGGTCAGCTCTTTACCGGCATACGTCTCGATTTCTTTCTTGGGCTTCATTCGGGTTTTATGCACGGTACGTAGGTCGGCCATAACGCGAGTGATGCTCTCGCCAGTGATGAACTGCAGCAGGTCACACCAGTGGCTACCCACGTCTGCGATCGCCCGGCTCTCTCCCGACATCTCTGGTTGCAGTCTCCAATTCCAGTCCGTTTGCAGATACAGCCAGTCTTGAAGATAGGAGCCATGGAGCGTAAACACATCACCAAGTTCGCCCTGTTGAACCATTTGTTTGGCGTGTTGCACTAGCGGATAATATCGATAGTTGAAATCGACAGCATGTATCAGGCCCGAATTCTTTGCCAGTTCAACTAGCTCACGACTCTCCTCGCTGGTCATCGCGAGTGGCTTTTCGCTAATTACATGCTTTCCCGCGGCGAGAATATCTTTGTTTACCTGATAGTGCAGATGGTTCGGTGTACAGTTATGAACAACCCTAACTTCCGGATCTGCCAGAAGTTCGCGGTAATCCCCATATGACTTCTCGATGCACAAAAGATCGGCCTTGCTGCGGGCCAACTCAGCATCGGCTTCGGCGAGGGCGACAAATTCGATGTTTCCCAAGCGTCTTCCCGCCTCGACATGTGCCGGACCGATGAACCCGGTGCCGATAATTCCGGCTGCGATCTTCTTCGTCATCTGCTCTCCTCCTTCAACCCTCTAAACAATCTCATGCCGGCCTTCGGCCGTGTGTGAAACGCGATTTTATCTGTTGGCCGCCGGTTCTAGCAACCGGTCAGGCCTCGATTTTAAACGGTGTGTCAGAGGGCTGGATGAGTCAGGCTGCCGCGAATCTTCTAACGTGATTGCAAGTATGCGTCGGTCAATTCTGCCGACCGGTCCATTTTTTCAGCTAGGGCTTGACTGTGAGTTGCCAGAAGAAGAATCGTGTGTTCTTGCCGTTGAACATCAAGCATCAGTTCAGCAACTTGATCAGCTGTTTTTCGATCAAGATTTCCTGTCGGCTCATCGGCCAATAACAGTTGCGGTCGCATCATCAATGCGCGAGCCAGGGCCGCACGTTGACGTTCTCCACCGGAACACTCCCCCGGATGATGGCCCTGGCGATCGGCAATCCCCATCCGATCGAGTAAATCTTGTCCCCGCTCCTTGGCTCCTGATTGAGGATTTCCTACCGCTAGGGTTGGTAATAATACATTCTCTAACAGAGAGCATTGCGGGAGCAAATAATGCTCCTGAAAAACAAAACCGATTTTTTGATTTCTGTAAATTGCCAAAGCTTTTTGCTCCAGGGAAAAAGGATCAACGCCGCCAAGCTCGATCTTGCCTGAAGTTGGTGTATCCAGTGTGCCGATCAGATTCAGCAGAGTACTTTTCCCGGAGCCACTTGGTCCCAGAACCGCGAGACTTTCACCCTGATGGAGTTCTATCTCAATGTCGCGCAAGATAACCAACGGGTCCCCAGGGGTTGGATACTCCTTACAAAGTTGCTGAACAATCAGGCCGCCGGGGGAAGTATGTTTCATGAATGATGTGATGCTTTTTGAGCGTGGTCCAGTTGTCCTAAGCTTGCAAGCAGTGCGAGGCTACCCAGGCCATAAAACGTGTATTCCACATCGGTGTCCGTATCCCAAATCGCCGCACAGAAACCACCCTTGTTTGCGGCGAGTTGCGTAATGAAGTGTGTGAGTGCATCCAATTGCAGGCGTCTTTGTTCCCCGATTTCAACGAGCGTGAAAAGCCCGGTGAAACTACTCAACAAGTCGGCGATTGGAATGCGGGTATTGGCTCGTAATCCCCCCTCAGAAGTCTGCATCTCAGCGAGAAATTCAGCTGCGTCTACCTTTAGGTTGTCGGGAACCTGACCGAGCATTTTGAACCCACCGATTGCAGCCGCCGTAGGATTGGTGCCGCTGCGACGCATCGGAGCAAATTCCACAAATCCACCGTCGTCACGC
This sequence comes from Planctomycetaceae bacterium UBA7805, assembly GCA_002480485.1. Lineage (GTDB taxonomy): Bacteria > Planctomycetota > Planctomycetia > Pirellulales > UBA7805 > UBA7805. Next base: position 5,461 of record DLCF01000154.1, on the reverse strand, counting down.
TGTTGTGATTTAAGAAATCGAATTGTAGCCTCAGGTTCCCTCGGATTTGCACTGAGCAACTCAAAGCAAATCAGGCTCAAAAATGTCTGATAGGTACTGCTACGTGGATTTTCGGGTCCCCGCGCATAACCACCGTCTGGGCGTTGGCAAGCATTTAGGAATTCCAGAAAACGATCACGCCAGGCAGAGGCTTTTTGTTGAAGCACATCCAATCCGGCTGACACTTCAAGTAATTTGACGCTATAGATCAGTGTGATCAAATCGACCCCCGCGATTTCCTCTTTGAGTTGGTTGCGCAAAAATGTTGCTGCACGTTCCGCAGAAGACCCATACAGCATCCCGCTGATTGCAAGTGCCCGCAAAGCAAAACTCGTATAGTAGATATCGCTTTCCGGTTCCCGTCCGCGATATCCACCATCTTGTTGTTGCGCGTTAAGCAGATAGTTGGTATGCAACTCTCTAATCGAATCTGGCAACTGCCCCAATCCGGCCGAAAGCTGCAGCGTCATGTTTTCAAGATAATTCACACATTCGGCCCGTCTTAAAAAAAATCGCGAAATGTCAGCGTGTCACGCACGCTCGAGTTTAGCCCGCACATTATCCGGAATTGCGACTGCGCGTGGTGATCCCGCCTCAGTTAATTCACAGCAGGCGGCCGTGACTTGGCCCTCGGCGATGATTATCTCCTGCCGCTGGAAAAGAAACCTGTAGGTCACACTGCTTTGACCAATCTTTTCGATACTGATTTGGATATCTACCGCCTCGCCAAACCGAATTGGCGAGCGGTAATCACACTTTGCTGAGACACGTGGAAAGCTGATGGCCGTTTTCTTGTCGAGGAGGAAAACATCAAGGCCTAGATTTCGCAGGAAGGCGTGTTCGGCCTCCTCCATGTAATTAAAGAATACGGAAAAATGCACAATCCCCGCTGCATCGGTGTCGCGAAATTCAACCCGACGCCGGTGACAGAAGGGAGAAGACATAGCAGTCAATTAATGTGCGTGCGATTCGGTCTGGACGAGGATGTCTCGAGTCGTGGTCGATCCGTCAGCAAAATCGATTTGATAACGAATCGTGACTTTTTTTGCATCTGGAGGCACCATTAGAAAAGCCTGCGCGTAATGTGCCGGTTCCTCCTTGGTCGCCGGCTCAAAAATTGCTTGTTGGGCTTCGGCGAGTGTTTTTTCACCGTCCGAATTCAGTAGACTCACAAAAATTTTGGCATCGCTGATAGCTTGACCGTCGCCTTGCACACTGACTGCCGGTTCCAGTTCGGAGCCGCTCTCAATAACTAGGCCGTGTTGACCCAACTGCAGGGTATATCCTTGAAATTCGAAATCCTCATGCCACAAAAGTACATTGGGCGAGCCGTGTCCATGGTCGTGGTCATGTCCGTGGTCGTGATCATGT
>DLCF01000154.1:0-3648 GCA_002480485.1 Planctomycetaceae bacterium UBA7805 | reverse complement strand
TCTACTGCCATGATTAACTCTGCAGAGCGACCTGCTTTTCCAGCAAATGCTTTCGCCAAATGGATGCTCTTTGCGGTAAATACGCTCGATTGTCCCGCTGGATCATCCGGTTGGGGGGTCGCAGTGAGCATGAACCGATCCACGTGATTCCCATGCTTCATGGCCAGCTTTATCTGTTTGGCGTCGACTGGTTGCACTTTTTTCGCATCAGCACCAAGCGTGATTAATGTAAGGGATCCCTCCGTTCTGTCTGCCCCGACCATTGCATGCAGCGGGGCACCTTCAAAGGAAAAGAGCTTTTGCTCAATCGGCGGTTGGCGATCCGCTTGCGATGAATCCTCCGTGCGGCAACCGGGAGCAATCAGAAGGAAAAGCGTCAGTAAGCAAAGAACAGAGCGTGGCTCAACCATGATTTTCACACCTTTGGAGCAATGCTTCAAATTTGCCGAGATTCCCCTATGGGGATTGCTGTTCGAATCGATCAGTCACCCGTGTAGGGCAGGAGTGCCATAAAGCGGGCACGCTTGATCGCCTGAGCAACCGCGCTTTGGCTCACCGCTCCGCACCCACTTTTACGACGCCCGACGATCCGCCCGTGTCGATTGGTCAACTTTGCAAGTACATCAAGATCCTTGTAATCGATGTGCAGCGGATGCGGACGTACTCCCTCGGTCAAGATCGGATCTTTTTTTGGTGTCTTTGGTTTAGCTTTCGCCCTGCGGGGCCGACTTTTTTGAGCAAACTTAGGCATGGAAGACTGATTATTTCTTGCACGAGGTCAATCGAATAAATGATTTAGCGACGGAAATACCAATTCGCTTACGATTCTTCTATTGTGGGCGATTTGCCCTCCATCTGCAAGCCGCCCTGCAGGGGCGAACTGACAGAAAAAAACTTTGCAACGGTCTGTTCTGATGGGGGTTTCGAGCAGAGTGAGACCACAATCATTGCCACCAGAGAGCAAAGAAAAATAGTCGCCACTGGCATTGTTTCATAGGTCATCCCGCCCCAGCCGATTACAACGGCGTACTCCCGATTCGCGCCAAAATCAGACAGAAAAAACAGAACGCTCCATACGATGATGGTGGTGAGAATCGCAGCATATGCGCCTGCTTTAGAGAGTCGTTTCCAGTAAAGTGCTGCAAACACCAGAGGAAACAGACTGGCAAAACCGCTGAAACACCAGACGCCCAAGTTAAAGACTCCACGCTGTGGGAAGAGGCTCAACAAGTAGGTGATAGCCACAATGGCCACAATAAAAATTCGGGCAAGCAAGATTTGACCTCGGTCACTAACTTTTTCTCGCCCGTAGTAATGGGTCACCATGTCATTGCTGAAAATGGTACCAAGACATAGGAACTGACTATCAAGGGAAGACATAATGGCCGCGAGGATGCCGGCAGCCAGTAATCCGCCCAACAAGGGGCCAGTCTGTGTTTTCACAAGAAACGGAAGGATAGCGTTGGGATTGGAGGGGAGCGGTGGTTTTTCGGGGATCAAACTGGAAGTCGCCCAGATCCCAATCAATACACAGGGCACCCACACGATCATGATAAAGATAGGATGGGCGACGACCGGCAATTTAAAACTTCCCGCACTACGTGCGGTCAGCCAATGCTGGAATAGATGTGGAAACATGCCCACCGAGAGTGGCACAAGCAAATAAGTGAAAAATCGCATTTTCGACATTTCCATGCGCGTCAGCTTGTTTTCGGGTACCGCACTTGTGACCTTGCGGAGATTTTCGAGCAGCGTTGCCTCGCCCCCGAGTTGGGTTGCGATCACGTGAAATGCCAAAATTCCGAGAACCATAAACACAATCGTTTGAAACGCATTGGCCCACGCCGTTCCGCGCATCCCGCCGAAGAAAACGTAGATCAAAACAACGAGGCAAGTAGCAAGCGAACCAAGCCAATTGGGGACACCACCGCTAGTAGCGGGATTTGAGGTAGCAAATAATTCAGGGAAGGCACCCGAAGTCATTGTCTGGATCACCGTGCCACTGGCGATCACGCCGATCAGAAGATACGGGATCACAAGGCCTACCAAAATGGGAAATAACAATAATCCAATGCGGTCACTCTCTAACCGATCACGAAAAAATTGGATTTGCGTTGTATAACCATGGCGACGCCCCAACGACCAAAGCTTAATTCCAATTAGAAAGAAGCAGAGCGAGTGGATGATGCCGCTGGAGGAGGCTAACATTCCATAGACTCCGATGCCTACTTTAAACGCTTCACCCGAGGAACCGACCAGAGCAAACGCGGTCATCGTTGTGCCGAACAGGGACATCAAGAGCAGAAACGGGCCGATCGAATGACTCGCCAGCAAATAATCTTTGCGTGTCCCGCGGAAGAGCCGGCTCGCTGCCAGCCCCAGACACAATAATAGCAGCAGATAACCGCTGATAATAATGAGTTCGCCGAATTGCTCTCCGAATCCACGGTCCATTACGTTTCTGCTGCCTCCTGATTTTTATTTTGCGACGGATCATCAGATGATGCTGCTTGATCAACACCCGATGGCCAGATCAGGAGGATTGCCGCAAACCAGAGGCATGCTGCTGCAAACGAGATCACCGCATGATAAAGCAAACCAACCGGCATGAATCCGAACACGAGCGTGCTATCGGTCCAGAACCAGTTGTCCTGATGAAGGACAAGCAGCCCCGCTACCAGGAACCAAATACAGAAACTTCGCATGCGATGTAGACCGCTAAACCTCAGGTAATCAAGAAGGGTTCCACGTTAGGCCGTAAGCGATGGTCCGCACAAGGGGGCACCTGGGAATAGAAAGCGGTAGGTGCGTAAAAAAAGCCCGGCACCCCGTGCGGGGGCCAGGCTTATTTTTTACGCTTTGCCGCCCAATCAAGATTGTTATCTTTGACGCCTTACAAAACTCACGATCAGGTCGCGGGAACGGGCGGCGGGGTTACATCCCTCGTTCCATAATAGATACCGATGCCCAGTGCCACGCCCCAGGCAGTAAGAATCGCCGCTCTGCGTTTGTCGATGTCTCCGAGTTGTCCGCGTACGGTGGGGCCATTCTCACTGAGAACGACTTCCTGTTGCGCGACCGGTGGAGCCGTGTTCGCAGCCCAAGTCCGAACTGGCGTCTGGCTTTGCTCTGTGTACAACATCGCAGGTCCGGTCGGCACTTGGGCGAATGCAAAACGACCATCTTCATCTGCAAAGGTACGGACAATCGGCACGTTCTGTGAATCAGTTAGCACGACCACACTGCCTGAGACGGCTTTGCCATCATTATTTACAACGCGACCGTGAAGTTCATTTTGCCCCTGCAGGGCGACGTCGACGACGTCAATTTTGCTGACTGGATTACTAGCCAGCAGATATGCCGGTTGTCCAAAGGCCGTTACAGCAAGCGCCAGGAAGGCTGCGGAACGGCAAAGCGTCTTGTATGTGACCATGGGAGATGTGACTCCAGTATGCAGGTGAGATAATACTTGGTGTGATTGGGCGGGCCCGCTGATACCAGAAATACCGGTAGAAACCGTCCCACGCGTTTATTCATCGGTGCCGGCGTACCGAATTATCAAATTCGATTGCGTGAAAACGAAGAATTTACCTGGGCGTTATGTTCTGCCCATTCCATTTATTTTTACATGGCATGACCAAATGAGCC
>DLCF01000138.1:33540-34396 GCA_002480485.1 Planctomycetaceae bacterium UBA7805 | reverse complement strand
TGAGTTAAATTGATGAAAACGTTCATGGCAAAGCCCGATCAGGTGGAGCGCGATTGGTGGCTCTTCGATGCTCAAGATCAGGTCGTGGGTAGGATGGCAACCAGGATTGCCACTTTGCTAATGGGCAAGCATCGTCCCACGTTCACTCCCCATGTAGACACTGGGGATTTCGTGATTGTAATCAATGCCGAGAAGATTCATTTCAGCGGAAAAAAATGGGAACAAAAAAAATATACGCGATATACCGGGTGGCCCGGATTACGTGTAGAGACCGCACAGGAACGGCGTGAACGCCACCCGGAGCGCATTCTGTCTGAGGCAGTCCGACGGATGCTGCCAAAGAATAAACTCGGACGGCAAATGCTCTCTAAATTAAAAGTGTACAGTGGACCTGAGCATCCTCATCAGGCACAGGACCCCCAACCCTATAAAGATTAAGGTTAAGTGCGATGGCAGTCAGTGCGGCAAATGATTTTCTGGGAACGGGCCGGAGGAAATCGTCAGTGGCTCGTGTTCGTTTGCGTCCCGGTTCGGGAAATATCGTAGTCAACAAAAAATCACTTGAAGAGTACTTTGTCCGCCAGCAAGATCGAAGTGCGGTCACCGCTCCCCTCGAGCAAGCGGGCAAGCAGGCCGAGATTGATGTCGTTATTCGCGTGCATGGTGGTGGCACCACCGGTCAATCGGGAGCGTGCCGGTTGGGAATCGCGCGGGCACTGGCCAAGTTCGACCCGGAACTCGAGGCTGGCTTGCGGGAGGCGCACCTGATGACGCGAGACGGTCGAATGAAGGAACGCAAGAAACCCGGCCTGCGAGGTGCACGCAAATCGACACAATTCTCCAAACGCTGAGCGAT
>DLCF01000138.1:14306-33147 GCA_002480485.1 Planctomycetaceae bacterium UBA7805 | reverse complement strand
CTAATGATCGGCCCGCGACTTCCGCAGTTTCATGCGATGCTGGTTACCTCGAACAACCACGGCGTTAGCATCGGCAGGTTTTTCAAAGCAGATCTCCCCGACCCCGAGTTGATGTGCCTCCGCTCCGGAATGGCCATAATTTTCGCCGTAATAAGTCTGAGTGTGCCTCATGATATTGTCAAAATACGCTTTTGTGCGACGGCGTTGATCGTCACCCGCATACCAGTCAAGCAACCTGTTTCGGCGAGAATAAATTTCTTTGCGTGTGAACTCTCGAAACGATGCCTCAAGGTGACACGGGTTGAGTACCTCGTCCCAATGTGCCGAGACATACTTCGAAAACAGGGGCGAATGCTTATGCAGACCGTCACGAATTTTCCAGTAGTCGCCGTCACGCACAACGATTGCCGGCTCTAACTGCCCATTAATTTTTACCGGGCGATAAAGGTTTAAATAAAATTTAAGTCCCAGATAATTAGCCGCGAGATCCGCGTTAGAATAAATAGCTGTGGACGTCAAACCCAGAAAACTATTTTCTGTCGTCCAACCGCAAATATCCGCGGCATGCTGCAAACCCTCCTCGTGTGTTTTTCCCAGGGCACGTGCCATCTGATAAACGTTGAAATAATGGTAGCCCATCGCAAAAAAATGGCCGATTTTATCGGTGCCCACAAAGTGGCCGTGCAGTTGTATTGTGGAACTCCGCATAAAACTCAGTCGGTTCCAATACCGCATACCGCGAAGCCGAGCTGCTGGTAAATAGACGCTTTCAGAAACCTCAGGTCGATAGGCTAACAGCCGGCCGGTTTCGATGTCCCGACCATCGGTCTCTGCTATTTTATGTTCCATATTTTCAATCAGTGCCATTGCGGAAGGCAACTGCAACCGCACGCATTTGGCCAATGTTGTTGCACTTTGACTTAGAGCGAGGCGACGTCCCCCCGGATCAGGAATCCAGGATTTTTTTACCGATTCGATGTCCTGGTTAGCCCTGGTAACACCATCGCTTACGACTCTGTACATCAGTTGATCCCAATAGGGTCCCAGATCCTGCAAACACTCGCCGATGGGCGGACTGTATTGATCTACCTCATGTGCATAACCAGGGCGAATGCTGGAACATAGGAGGAAAAGACCGAAGCCAAGAATCAAAAAGACTCGCATCAGAATCGAACTCTCAGGTTAGGGCGATTGCAAAAAAGAACCAATTACTCTTCTATGAATTCGACGACCTGCAACCGAATATCTGATATCTTCCTGCAAAGCCTCAGACCGAATGTATTTGAGCGTCTTTACTCGACCCCTAATCTTTTGCTGATCGTCAAACTAAAATTCTGCTGAGACACATTGCACTCGTTTGATGGCAATCGCCAGCATGCTAGCACCTACACTTTAGACTCGTTCAGATCGGGCACGAATCAATTAAGCGTAATCAGATGCCCTGGACGCGGATCGTACCCAGTTGACGCCACTCCAAGACAAAATTACTCTGCGGTGCTTCAGACCGATTAGAAAACCACTAAAAAGCTTGATGAGGAGGGATTTGCGGATGATTACTGTCGGAATGAACTACCATACACTGCCTGGTAAACAAACGGAATTCGAAGAAAAATTTGCAGCAGTAATCGAAGCGCTCAATGCTGCCGAGGGGCACACGGAGTCCACCTTGTGGAAGGATGTCTCAGATGACGCCTCCTACTTGATTACAAGTGAATGGAGTGACGACGGAGCATTCCAAGCCTTCATCAGAAGTGATGCTTTCCATGCGGTCACCAACTGGGGAAAAGAGCAGATCCTCTCCGACAGACCGAGGCACAAAGTCTATAAACATTAGGCAACTCGGAAAAAGTCCGAGATGCTCTGCTTGTGACCTTGAAAGACTTTGCATCAAGGCTGATGCGCAACTGCTCGCTGATAGAAGGTGGTGAGATCCGTTTTCATTTTTTTCAGCGATGGTTCATGCACATACATCATGTGCCCCGCCTCGTAATATTCCATTGTAATATTTTGATGCAATTCGGGACTCAGTCCCAAATGGTCGAATGTATATTCGGAACCAAAAAAAGGTGTAGCGAGATCAAAATATCCGCTGGCAACAAAGACTCGCATGTGCCTGTTTTTGGTCATCGCCTCCCCCAGAGCGCTGAGTGCATTCGCATAACCGTTGACAAAGCGACCATAATTCCATGGCCGTACATTATCGGTGATAATTTCGTACGGGATATCACGTTTTATCTGTAGGGAGTTATGCAGATAATGATAAAGTGTTGAGGTATACGGCGCAAAAATTGCGACACCGCTCGGGTCATATCCCGCGCGGCTTGCAGCCGGATTGGGATCGACGCCAACGAAACGACTGTCAAATCGACCCACCACTTTCTGCTGTTTCTGGAGCAAATTTTTTGCAAACGCATAACTGTCAACGCGAAGATCGTAACGCTGAATCAACTCGGCCGGCAGTCCCGTAAATTCCGCGACCGTCGTAACGATCTTTTCCCGCTCGCTACCCGATAATGCGTCGCCACGGAACAATGCGCGGCTATAGGGGCCCATCGCGAAATCACGCGCTTGATCTAGCGTTTCACGCAGATTTTTTTGGAGTGCCGGAGACAACTTGCTGTGATGCCATGCAGTGGCCGTGTAGGTTGGCAAAAACAGAACATACGGCAAATCATTGTTTTTATTGAATCCAATCGTCGCGAAATCGAGCACTGATGAGACCAGTACGATTCCGTTCAGGTCCATGTTGTATCGTTCGAGTAGGTGTGCTGAGAGTCCGGCAGCCCGCAACGTGCCATAGCTCTCGCCAATCAAGAATCGTGGTGACTGCCAGCGATTGTAACGCGTTGTATATAAATGAATGAACTCGCCTACCGATTCAATGTCCTCATCAAATCCATGAAACTGTTTTTTATCCTCGCCCTTGGCCGCGCGACTGTAGCCGGTGCTCACCGGATCGATAAATACGAGGTCCGTTTGATCCAACAAGGATTCGGTGTTCGGGATCAATTTGTAGGGTGGCTTGTCTGGCACCGCATCATCACGCATGGGAACGCGGTGCGGCCCCAGCATCCCTAGATGCAACCACACCGAAGATGAACCCGGCCCACCATTGAAGCAGAACGAAATTGGTCGGGCTCCCAGATCATCGACCCGGTCACGCGTGTAGGCCACAAAAAAAATTGAGGCTCGCGGCTTAGCATCGGCTGAATCACGTCGCACCACAAGCGTTCCTGCGGTCACTGTATAAGGGATCTGCTGGCCGCCGATTTGGGCCTGATGGCGAGTTACCGTTAATTCATCTTTTACGCCGTCAGATTTGGGGGCCACAACCACAGCTGGATTGTCTGAATGGCCTTTCTCAGAATTCTCAACCGAGTCCGCGAAAGATGGACCACAAATCGAGAGGTACCCGAGAGTACAACCAACAAGTAGACGGCATATATAATGACAATTTATTTTTTTATTTTGCGAAATCATAACCATTTCCGAGGGACTATCGATCGACATGGGGTAGTAGGATCTCTGGACCATTATAGTTAGCCCGCTTAGGCCTGCCGGCGAATATTCAGCGACCACGCATCGCACGATCCAAGTCTCTCTTGATTGTATCTTTTTTCAGCTTTTCACGTTTGTCAAATAGCTTTCGACCGCGTCCCACTCCCATCAATATTTTGGCTCGCCCTGACTTAAAGTACATCTTCAGCGGAACCAAAGTCAGCCCCCGTTCTGATGCCTTGGATGCGAATTTGCGAATCTCACGCCGATGAAGCAGTAGTTTACGAGGCCTTCGCGGCTCATGATTCATCACGTTCGCATGAGAATATTCCGCGATATCGCAACCGATCAACCAGACCTCGTTGTTGCGAATGCGTCCATACGATTCGTCCAGAGAAACCTTGCCAGCACGTAAACTCTTAACTTCGCTACCCTGCAATGCAATTCCACATTCCAACGTATCTATAATTTCATAATTTCTTCGAGCTTTACGATTCTCGGCAATCCGCTTCTGATTTTTATCTTCATCTGCTGACGGCTTCGATTTTTTACTTTTCTTTGCTGCCATGGTGACTCAGTGTAGCGAAACAGCTAACATACAGCTATTGATAATAAACGACAAAACACAGCAAAGCTCTATGGATTTACTTCCTGTTTTATCTACGGCAACCGCGGATCTGCCTAATCGGCAACGCCTTCCGCACTGGCTGCGTCGGGATATACCAAGTGGATTTGGTCACCACGCAACGGCAAAACTAATTGATGAGCTTGGCCTGGAGACCGTATGTGAAAGTGCAAAGTGTCCTAATCGAAGTGAATGTTGGTCAAGCCAAACGGCAACCTTCATGGTAATGGGTGACGTATGCACACGCACTTGCGGATTCTGCTCCGTGAAGAAAGGTCGGACCCAGGCCCTCCAGGAAGATGAACCGCAGCGAGTTGCCGAGGCCGCAAAGCGACTTGGGCTGGCTCATGTGGTAATTACGTCGGTTTCCCGAGACGACCTTCCCGATGGTGGCGCAGAACATTTTTATCGTTGTGTACAGGAAACCCGGCGAATCACTGGTGCAACGGTCGAAGTGCTCACCCCAGACTTTATCCATTGTAAAGATGCGCTGCAGCGGGTCATTGAATCGGCACCTGAAGTCTTCAATCATAACACCGAGACCGTTCCCCGTCTTTACAGTGCTGTTCGCGGACGCAGCTCGGATTATCGCTGGACACTGGAATTGCTCAAACGGGTAAAGCAAGAGGACCCGCGTATCAAAACTAAGAGTGGCTTGATGCTGGGACTCGGTGAGACTCACCAGGAAATCTTGGACACGTTGGCCGATCTCAGGGATCATGCATGCGATTTTTTGACGCTCGGCCAATATCTTCAGCCTACCGCAAATCATCTCCCGGTAGACCGATTCGTCCCCCCCGAAGAATTTGAATTTTTAGGCGACCAAGCAAGAGCTTTGGGATTCGCTGCGGTTGCAAGCGGACCTTTTGTTCGGAGCAGCTACCACGCAAGAGAAATGGTCGTTGAAACGCTGAACTGATCCTCTTCAGTCGTCGACAAGATCTAAACCACTCCAGAGACTAGGGTCCGCATCTGTAGGAAATCCATGGCCGAGCGTCATCGCACGGGATCCCAGTTCCCGATCGCTGACCACAAAGTGGAATCCCAATCGCGGATGTTCCTCTGGATCAAACCCGGAAATGGCTTTTGCAGGAATAAACGCTTGGAGCGTGTAACCTTTTCCGCTCGCCCGGCTTCGAACTTGCGGAGGAAATCCCGAAGCAACCTTGGCATTTTCTTTAGCCCTTTTTATCTCACATTGTCGAGCAATCGGTTGTTTCATTTGTGGGCCTTCACCAAATGGTAAAAAACGGAACTCGTGGCAGAATCGACTTGCTCGGTGAATCAAAGAACTGCAACGGGTATTCAACCAAATGGCAATCCCGTCGCTGTCTTCAATGCGTGACTCTCTGCACCAGGGATCTTGAGATTTATTCCTGACTACGAGGTTGAGGATCAAGCCATCCGAATTCCAACCTAGCCTTACCTCAGACCAGGGTTTTTTACCTTCCAAAAACGGCTCATCAAGTTGATCGAAACAGGGGATATTAAATTGATCCGGAAGCAACATTCCGCTTTTTCCCCACTGCTCTTTTACGCGGTGGCATGGAACCGAAAAATTGAACAGGAAAGAGGATGTAATGAGTCGCTCATCTCGAGATTGGGTTACTTTCATCTGGCCTACCGATAGCGATGTTTATTCGTCGAACTATCGTCACTATAACAAACACACAAAAATCCGCATCCCGTCCCCCGTCACAGATGGACGTTCATTTTTTGTAAATTGTTTTCTGGGAATTCCCACTAGCAGCAAGCCTGAAATTGATACGACAAGCGATAGCACCACATCGGGCTGCGCCTCAATTTGTGCTAATTTTAGCTGCCCGATCTGAGCGTCAGCGCAGGTCCGGATGCTAGCCGATAAATATATTTTATCGGATTTTTCCCCGAAAAATGTTGGCCACCAACCACTCGTTCATGATTTGGAATAAGAGGGGTTACAAGTTTTTGTTGACAGTTTTCATGGACCCTAAGTACACTTTGGATGGGTCATACAGGGCACGAATTTCTTATCGCTTTGAGGTAGTGGCCGGACAACCGGCGTTGGAACAGGTGTGTGCCCTAGCATTTTTGCGACTGTTTGCGACAGATGGAGCAACCATCGCCTCTGCAAATGCGTATCTTCGCTGTAGCGCGCAGTTTTTTCGAGTGCTGCGAGTGCTGTGCGATCGGCGTAGTCTGTTCTGCGAATGAAACTTTCGCGCGATGCATGTTTCCACATAAGGACCGGTCGTCCGATTCATTGCAACCATCGGGTTGAGTTTTATCAAAATCATTTGTTCACAGAAATGATCAACTAGCTGAAAGGCTGACGATGCACAACATGAGTAACAACAATCATTCAATCGGCCTGATTCATATTTTGGATGACAACGCGATACAAAAATCGCTCATTTCAAGAATTCTAGCAACAGAAAAAATAGAAACAGCAGGGCATGATAGCTGGGACGATTTTTGTATTTCGTACTCTGCAAAGAAATCTTTCTGTTTGATTGCTAACCACGATCTCTATCACCCATCAAGTTCAAAAAACCCTCCGGCAAATCGACTGACCGAATCAAGCGTTGTGCCTGCGATCTCTGCGCTACCAATTGAGAATGCCGAGATCAAGCTGCCAGTTATTCTCTATGCCGACCAGCCATCAGCGCATGAGGTTGTGCAAGGCATTCGCTCTGGCGCTGTGGACTTTCTTGAAAAACCAATCTGCCCGCATTCGCTCTGCACTGCGGTTCGGATGGGTATTCAGCAATGTGAGGAGATCCGAGCCCGTGAGTCACAGAATGCGGGATTTCGGGCGAGGGCAGCACAATTGACCCGTAGAGAACGAGAGACCATGGCCCTTGTTATGAAAGGCCTTTCTATCAAACAGATTGCTGCCTCCTTTGGAATTGGTCTGCAAACCGCAGCAAAACATCGCGCACGCTTATTGAGCAAGATGAAGGTCAGTAGTGATGCACAACTGGTGCAGTTACTCTATTCCCGCCAGGAGAGTCGAAACTAGTGAACAATCGCAAAACAATCAATCTCACACAATCGTCAGTTTGGTGTTGCACGTTTTCCTAGGAAGATAATTGCAAATTTCCCTCTGCTCGTCGGGTCCCCAAATAGCCACTGGAGCGATATACTTACGTTCATCGCTTAGTTTTTCAATCACGTTTCTGATGGGTCCTGGTTTTTCTATTGTGAAAAATGAAATCGCACAGGAAGTTATTTACTCCGGACGCGTGCAAGGTGTTGGATTTCGCCAAAGCGTTTGCGCGCTTGCCAGTAAACAACTTGTCCAAGGTTACGTACAAAATCTCGACAACGGAAAAGTACGGTTGGTTGCACACGGAAAGAGTACGCAAGTCAACAATCTTTTGAAAAGTGTGGATTCAATCTGGGCCGAAAATATTTCAAAAATTCAAGTGAATGATTTTAGGCCCGGTGACGGCGTCACCGGATTTAGCATTCGCTATTAACATCACCAATGGGGCAGGCTATCTACAATCCGTGGACCCATTGTGATTGTGGATTGCAGAGGAGTTACAAGCTGTGACACAGGCCTTTGACCTAAGCTTGAAACCAGTTTGGCTGATCGGAGTGGGTGCAGCCATTGGACTGGCGGCACTCGCCATTTTGTATCTATTTCTGCTTACCGTGCATCGTCGCATGGCGGACGAGATGCGTGCGCTTGTTCGGGAAAATATCGTGCTGCCGGTGTTATTGATTGCCGTGGCCCTTGGTCTTTTCGCGGGCGGAATCGTTGTGATTGATCTTCTCGGCGGGCGACTCTTTGATCGCAAGCAAGAGTCGCTAACGTCCATGTTAAGACTTCCTTTCGTCGGTAGTGAGAAGCTCGAATTTAAAATCAAGGCAAAAGCCAGCGCTGAAAAAATACCCGTGAAAATACCGAGTGGAGAACTAAAATCGCTCTCGTTCTCTGCGACGGACCCGATCAGTGTCGGAATAAACATCCCTCCCATTGAAGCGCGACTAGCGGAGCAAGAACGGTTTGAGGTGCGTCCAAAAAAACCCTTCAACTGGGTTCGCACCAGAGATTCGCAGGGTCCGCTGCGTGATGCATTGGAGGCGTTTTTTGTAGAGAACGTTAACGACACGGTCGTGCAGGTTGATATTGAGTACGAAACCACAGCCACAGTCCCGGAAGCAAATTTAATTTTTTACACGGCGGTTGGACTCTTTGCTTATGTATTGCTTTTTTTCACATTGCAACTGCTGCTTCCTCAGATCGCGGCAATCGGATTTACCACTGGAAAAGAGGCCGTCAGCCAGCCACTATTTTTAATAACTGTGATGCTGGGAGTTTTCCTGCTTGCCCTTTTTATTTTTATTCCTTACTTCACGTTTGGCGACGACATCAAAATGTACAAGGAGGCATGTCTCCAGGTGATCATGCTGCTGGCTATTTTTATTGCCATCTGGACATCTAGTATTTCAGTGGCAGATGAAATCGAGGGTAGAACAGCATTAACGGTGCTCTCAAAACCGATCGGGCGATCGCAGTTTATTCTTGGAAAATACACCGGGATCCTTGCAGCTCTCGCGTTGATGTTTCTGCTGCTGGGAATTTTTTTCGTAATCTGCATCTCCTATAAAGTTCCGTATGACGCTCGAGAATCGGCAAATTACTACATAACCTGGGAAGACAGTTGCCGAGAAATCGCGCTCTCCGTCCCCGGTCTGATACTTGCGTTCATGGAAGCAGCGGTGTTGGCATCGATCAGCGTCGCCATCTCAACCCGGCTTTCGATTTTGGCTAATTTGATTATCTGTATGGGAATTTATGTTGTCGGCCACCTGCTCCCATTGTTTGTACAGTCCGCGGTCGGCGAGTTCGCTATCGTCCAGTTTATGGGCCAACTGTTTGCAACTGTTTTGCCTGTGCTCGAGCATTTCAATATCTACGGGGCAATCGTGGCAGGTCAACAAGTCCCGTTCAGCTACATCGCTTGGGTGGGTATCTATTCCTTGATTTACGTTTCGATTGCCATGCTGCTTGCCCTCGCCTTATTTGATGATCGTGACTTGGCATAATTTGTTGACTTAATCGACAATCCTCTGAAAATGTAAGTGTAATCCTGTGTAGGCAGCGATTGGTATAATAAGTGGCCTGGGCAATTGTTTTTTGTGAGCAATTACCCCTCCCCGTCGTAATTAAAAAGGCATTCTCATGTTTGACCATGTTTCACCAATCTTTCCACTTATCGCTAGCTTTTTGTTGCTTGTTGGATGCGAGATAAAAAAAGATCCACCCTCGCAACCGGTTACGTCAGAAAAACGACCGGCTTTGCAAGTTGCTATTTGTGATCTGGATGAGATTGCCAAAGAATTGGGGTTAATCGACGAATTGAATCGAATTCTTACGAGGGAACGAACACTGCTGGACAATGAAATCCGTAAACTTCAAGCGGCTCGGCAATCGGAGCTCAAAGAGAAATTGGAGGCGTATGGAGAATTTCCTGACGATGACCAGAAGCAAGAATTGGCCATGATGCAGGCACAGGCGCGACAGGTCTTACTGCAGGCACAAAATCGGGCCAGTCGGGTCTTTGCCGTTACGCAGGAAAATTTGGTCAAACAAATCCGCACGAAAATAAAAAAGCCTGTAGACCAGGTCGCTAATAAAAAAGGCATTCACATTGTTCTCACCGATAGAGACGAATCAGTGCTGTTCACGGCGAGCGCGGCAAATATCACACCAGAGGTGCTTTCGGCGGCACGAAATGCGAATCTGGGAAAACTTGAAGAGTCCGGCAGCGAAATGCGTAGGGACCTGTCTCAGGAAACCACGGGTGGGCAGAATTCCGAAATTCGGATAGAGAATACTGAAAAGGAGAACACCAAAAACTAAGCTGACCCGATTTTATCCTTCGGGCAACACGTCATGTCTTAGTACTCTACCTAACCGTGCGAATAGATAATGCGCAACGATTAAACATCTAGGTTAACCCGCTCGTCGACGCGCCCCACCAGCGTTGTCGTTTGCCGATGGCACGCGGATTGTTGCTGGATGCGGGAGTTGCTGGGCGTGATCCCCGCGTGTTGCACCATCCCACACGTGATGCACCATCCGCTCAAGAATTTGTTCACAGACAGCAACCGCATCGCGACCGGCCGATCCGTCCACTCGGACCTTTTGCCCAGTATTTATCGCAGTTGCAAAATCGGTTAGCTCATCATCAAGCGCATTGCATGATTCCGCGGTGAACGTTTCCGATCGCAACCAGTCACTAAAAAACCGTTCCTGCGCTTTTTTCTTTTCATCCGCGCACAAATCGTTTGGGTCAATCTGACCGCCTCGAAATGCATCTGTCGGGCGTGTAAAGCTGGTTAACCCTTCCATGTAGTCAACATTTACAAAGTATTGTGGTCCCCAAATTTGCGTCCTGCGTTCCATTTGTTCGCTTACACGCGAGGCAGAAAGATTAGCAACACATCCCCCGTCGAAGACCAGACGGGCTACCGCAATATCTTCATGTGGCCCGACAACACAAGCACCCACCGCATCAATTCTGATTGGCTTTGCCTTCATCAGACTGAGAACGATATCGACATCATGAATCATCAAATCGAGCACGACGCCGATATCAGTTGAGCGGAAAGAATATCCTCCGTGTCGACGCGCATCCATAAAATTCGGTCGCTCGACTTGCTGATAAACTTTTTGCAGCGCTGGATTGAAACGTTCGATATGCCCCACCTGTAGTATCCGATTTTTAGAATCCGCGATGCGAACCAAGGCATCGGCTTGCGAGAGATTGAGAGCTAAAGGTTTTTCTACAAGTAGATGGACATTTCTATTCAGTAAATCCTCAGAAATTTCAAAATGATATTTAGTCGGAGTGGCAATTATCGCGGCATCGATTGAATCAATTTCTGGAATATCGTCAACCGATTCACAACTCTCGGTCTCTACCTCACGAGCAACCGACAGGCGGGTCGGCGCTGAGGGATCAACGACCGCCACCAAATCATAAGCCTGGTGTTGCGAAAGGATGCGTGCGTGAAATCGCCCCAGATGACCCGCGCCGATGACCACAACTTTTATTTTTTTGGACATATTAAGGTGCAATCAAGGAAAACCGAGTGTTCAAAATAAATGCCATTCGACGCGTGTCCTAGGCTTTGCCTGCCGCAAAAATTTCTACAAACGCTAGGCAGCCCGACGGCGCTCTCTTGCTCGACCATGCTCTCCATCTCTTTGGTCTTGAACGAACTGAAGTACCTGCTCAACTTCAAAAGTCATTGTGTCACCTGAGAGGAAGTGGGCCCTTGCCTGGTCCGGGGATAATTTATCGCGATAAATTAGGCGATGAACCTCGGCAATGGAACTTATCGATGCGGCAGAGAAAGCATTTCGTTTGAGACCCACGACGTTGATGCACTTAGGTCGTGCCGGTTGTCCGTCGACAAGCATATATGGTGGAACATCGTGGATCACCCGACTTAGTCCACCGATAAATGCAAAGCGACCGATAGTTACAAAGTGGTGCACACACGTAGCACCCGACAGTGTGGCATAGTCGTCTACATGCACATGCCCACCCAGGAGCGATCCGTTCGCAATTACGGCATGACTACCCAAACAACAATCGTGCGCAACATGCGCGTTAGCCATCAGAAAATTGTGGCTCCCGATATACGTCAGACCATCTTCTTTTTCGGAAGCTCGATTTACAGTGACTCCCTCTCGAATAATATTATGGTCTCCAATGACAACCTGCGTATCGCTGCCCTGGTAACTCGCGTCCTGTGGTTCTCCACCAATAACAGCACCAGGGTAAACATGATTGTGACATCCGATTGTCACTTGCCCCATGATCGTAACGTTACTGACTAAATGAGTGCCCCGACCGATGCGTGCACCAGGGCCAACCACACAAAAGGGTCCGATTTCAACGTCGTGGTCTATTTCAGCGCGAGGATCAACGCAAGCTTGTTCGGCAATAAAGGTAGTCATCGAATCTGTATCTACTTATTGAATTATTGAAATTATTGTTTTACGCTCGAATTTAAAATAAAACTGCACATCATCGGTTAGGCTGTTTTTCTCCAGGGACCCTCAATCTGCTCTTCCTTGAGTAATGCACGAATGAAGTCCGCATTCAAACGGTGACCCGAGCGATGAGCTACTACCTTGCCAACGATAAAACAGCCTGCAAGGGCAAAGTCACCCACCATGTCTAAAACTTTATGGCGAGCACATTCATCTTGATAAAGTAGTGTATTTTCTTTGGGCCCCTCTTCATCAAATACCAGAACATCGGTCGGCTTCACGCGGGATCCGAGGCCTTGCGCTAGTAACCAATCTGCTTCTTGCTCCAACATGAAGGTGCGGCAGCACGCAATCTGATTGCGAAAAACTTCGGGAGATATTTGGAACTCAACGGTCTGCCTACCGATTGCGAGAGACGATTGAGTGTAGTCAAGGCGATACCGTAGCGAGGCAATACCGTCGGTAGCGGGCCTTGCTTCGATCCAATGATCGCGGTCTCCGATTCGGATCGGTTCACGCACTATCAATCGCGGTTCCCATGCATCTTGGGTGCAAATACCGACTTTATCGATCGCATCGACAAAAAACTTGGAGGAGCCATCGCAACCCGGCATCTCGCTTTGATTGACTCGTATTTCACAATTCGTAATACCGAGACCGCTTAAGGCCGCTAAAATATGTTCCACCATCTCAACTTGAGCGCCATCCCGAACAAGGGTAGTTCGTCGCGGTGTTTCGATGCGGTGATCGACCGTTCCGGGGATTCGGACTGCTGCCTCCAAATCATCTCGTACAAAGATATAACCCGTGTCCTTTGCTGCCGGATGAAACTCAACACGAACATCCTTGCCACTCCAAAATCCAAAACCCTCAACCATTGCGACATCAGCCACAGTTGCCTGATGGCGTGGACCGCTTTGCGGTTGAGTAGTTCGAAATGGGTGCAGGCCTTCCGTCGGGCCAGCGACTTTCGACATTCCTGCCTCCCTGCAGTGCAAAGCCGATTGCGCTAAGACCGTCTGCTTCCGTCACAGACGAAGAAATTTTTAAGAATATTGCTACCTTTGCGGGGGAACTCCGATGCCACCGACGGGACCTGCAGCTTGATTGGTTTGGTTATTCAAGCTTGCCAGAATGTGCGGCGTGATGTCAATTCCCGGTTGATGGTAAACAATTGGCTTACTGACTCCTCGAACCACCTGTTGTGGTTGCGCTGGGTCTATCGGCTCACCATTGAATGAGATTACAAGATCAATGCGATTCTGCTCACAGTAACGCTTTGTTTCGGTCTTCACATCGTAATAAACCTTCCACAAAATCTGCGATTCCCTCTTCCGAATTTCTTTTTTCTGCTTATTTGCGTTGATACTCCAGTCAGCCTTAGCTCGATTCACCTCTTCATCCAATTGGTTGTAATCTTGCGTTGATGGTTTGAGTTCTCGCAGTTTCATTTCCAACTCGTTGATGCGGAGTCGCTCAGCCTTAAGCTGTTCGCCGGCCTGGTCAAACTGCACCTTGAGTCCTTCCATCGCCTGCTTGAACGCAACATGATTTTCCAGAATGTACTTTATATCGATAACGGCAACCCGACTCTGGGGAACGCCAACATTCTGTGCATCTGTGGTATTTACTGCGGTTAAATTTAGAACTGCAGCGACAGAGAAAAGGGGCACTGCGCCCATCATGATTTTTATAATGCGGTTTTTCACGTCCAGCACTCCTTGCTATCTCAATTTGGCCATCCTTGACCCGCTATTTAACCGATCCGTTCGGTGCCCCAACTTACGCGAAAGCGTCTGCCACGGATTCCTTTAGCAGACCTGAATCGCGGCGGCATTGTGAATACATGTGTCACCGGTGTAAAGCCCAGTTTTACCGGCGCAACGAACTGATGACCAATCGGGAAAAATCTCCGTTAGCCGCATCGGACGTGTAACCCGCGTTCAATGTGCGAGAGCCAAACAACAAACGCTGCTCAAATTAATGCACTAATTTCAGATCATATTCACGGCAATGCTATCACCGCTATCGATTTATCCGAAGCTTCAAAGGCAATGATTAATGCTTTTTCTGCGCCCAACTTTTTATTCGCTCCCAAGTTTTGACCAGCCCTTTAGCTTCTTCGGTTTCATCTTTTTTTTCTGCGGACGGATCACTTTGACTTCGCTCCAAAATTTCCGCGTCAGCCTTCTCGCGGGGGTAATACCGCTGGATAATGCGGTTCGCATCTGAACTCGTGCACAATACCGTTCGTACCGGAATCCCGAGTCTTAGTTTTAGATCCTCCTCAAGATGCAGATCTAAAGGGTTGGGCGAGGCAAGCAATAATTGATCTCGCTCTATCATTAAGGGTACGACGGAATGTGTCCGTGCGATTACGGCAGAAATCCTGGGAAGCAAACTTTCATCGATTGTGAAATCTGTCAGCTCAATAAATGGGAGACCCTCCGCCTGTGCAAAGGCCTGCATCACCGCCAATTGGGATAGAAAGTTTTTCTGACAGACCGCGTCGCGCAAAGAGAGACCAACCGCTGACGCATAACTATCAGCGACCTCCAGTTGTTCGCGAGTCAGCAGTTTCTTCTGAAGTAGAATTTCCGCGAGTCCTCCTTGCTGCTTGCGCGTCCCGTCCGATTTACGACCCAGAGAAATATCATATTCTTTTTTTCGTTCCAGATCCGTGAGGCAGAGCATGGCTCGTGCAAGCTCATTCAGCAACTCTTGTGAGACATTACTAAACTCGCCGGTTGCAAATTTCCGTGCGTGATTGTGCATCTTCCGATAATGGCGCCGCACTCGATCTTGGTCATCTTCAAATCGACTCAGTCGCAACAATTGATAATAATCAAGTGGTCGTTCAGCCTCCTTAATTCCCAGCCAATCTCGATAAACATCCAACGATTCGGAATGCATGGGAATACAACCTCGTGCTGAAATGCGGATAAAAGACCATGGCCAAAGTGGATATCTTATAATTATCGCAATCGACAAACGATGTGAACAGATGCGGGAAACATGGATCCCGGGGTACTTTAATCCATGCAGCCATCGGACGAGGATCACGACTGCAGGAATTTGCGCGACCGGAAACGATCTCGTCTCAAGCTTTGAGACTTTTTGTGCGCATCCTACTCCACACGATAAGTACTCGCCAAATCAGCAAGCACATCGATTTTTGCGTCATCAAGCGCGCCATGCCTCTCGATTTCTATTTTTGCAGAGACGCAACCTGTTTGTTCTTCTGCCTCCACACTGATACGTCCCGATTCGTCGAAACGATAAACCACCTCAACCGGGGAACCCTTGGGCAGATTTTCGGGCAACCCGGTAATCCGACAATCTCCAATCTGCACACATGCCGATGGATCGGGCGCCTCTCCCTGCAACACTTTGACATGTACTCGTTTTTGTCCATCTTTATTCGTGACAAATTTTTGTCGTTTTTCTGCAGGCAATTTTGTATTCCGCGGGATCATCACGTAGTTGCAAGGTTTATCGTTTTTGGGATTTCGTGTCACGATTCCAAGCCCATGTGAATTTACGTTTGTCTGTTTGATGGAGCTAAGGAGTTTACGCAAGCTCTCCGCCATGCCGTCCTGTTCTTTACGGTGCTTTGCCTCGAGAATCGATGCATGAATTGCCGCACCTTGGGCAACAGCTGTAAATGGCGAAATATTCTCAAAAGGTGAAATGCCAATCGCGGCTGCAAGCCGCTTGCGAACCGCTGGCATAAGGCTCGAGCCACCCACCATTACCAGGCAATCCAATTGTTCGGTCGATATGCCTGCTTGCTCAATCACGCCTTCGGTAGTATCCATGGTCCGTTGAGTGAGATCAGCGGTTAAATCATCCAACTGCTCCCGCGTCACTCGGACGGAGGATGACTTACCTGCACATCGGCACGAAATGATTGCTTCTTCTGCTTGGCTGAGTGTGATTTTCGCCTGATCGCATTCGTATCGGATCATTTGTAATGCCGAGGCTTCTTTTCGAAAATCAATTCCGTGTTCCTGCTGGAACTGCTCGGCAGCAAACTTAAGAAGTCGATCATTCCAATCGACTCCACCCAACATCACATCCCCGTCGGTTGCAAGAACACGAAAGTGATTCTGTGCGCAACTCACAACAGTGACATCAAATGTGCCGCCCCCGAGATCATAGACCAAGACATGGCGAGATTTTGTCTTTTCCGACATTTTGCCAAGGGCATTATCTTTCCAAGCATAGGTTAATGTGGCAGCTGTTGGCTCATTGATAATGTCAATCACACGCAGGCCGGCAATTCTTCCTGCATCCTGAGTCGCTTTTCTTCGAAGATCGTCAAAGTAATAAGGAACAGTGATCACGGCATTACCGATTTTTCCTAATTGCTTTTCTGCATCCTGCTTAAGTTTTTTTAAAATTAACGCGGACAAAAATTCTGGGGTGATTTCCCGGCCGTCAAATGTTTTCTTATATTGGTCTTCCGTTTCTCCCATGTGCCGTTTAATGCGCTCAACAACATTGTCCGGGTCTTCCATGGCTGCCCGCATTCTGTTCGGGCCTACAACGACGTGACCACTGTTGGCGAGAAGAATTAGGCTAGGGAGTTCCTGCTCGCCATCGTCATTGACGATCGGTACCGGCACACCCTCTTCATTCAGATAGGCAAGTGTCGAGAACGTTGTGCCTAAATCAATACCGACCGTCCGGCCTTCTTGAAATTTCATTTACTTCTCGAACGACAGTCTGGGGAGCGGTCAAAGTAAGCCAAGCTTGTTTCCGGAGCGTGGTCCAAACCCTGCATAACTCGTTGAGAAACACCGATTAGTTAATGTGGAAATAAGCTCGACAGAAGAGCAAAACAGACCAGGATCAATCTGCCTCAATGACCTCTTTAACCAACTGCACAAAATGGGGACTACTACTTTTTTCCGTTAATTCTGCTGCCCGTTTATCAGCCTGCCTTCTTTGATTGTATTCGTAGAGGGCGACACGCTTCAACGACTGATTGAACACACCCCAGTAGGCCTTAAGGCGAACCTCCGCCACCACTTTTTTTCGGCTTGCCCGCTTCGCTTTCGGCTTTTTCTCTGCTTTCTTCTTATCTGCCTTCTTCGTCTCTTTCTTCTTCGTGGTCGCCTTTTTCACCGCTGTCTTCTTCGTGGCTGCCTTTTTAGCGGATCCTTTTTTGGTCACGGAAGATTTTGCCGAACTCGCCTTCTTCTTTTTTGCCTTTGAGGCTGATTCGGATTTGGTAGATTTCTTTTTGGAAGTTGCCTTACGCGCCATTTTTAATTACCCGGAAGATTGAAACTTTGAAAAGGGATATCATTCCCGACATCCTTGAGACCCGATTCGCCCAGGCGATCTGCCCCCCTCGTTGGATGGGAACTTATCCTACTCCATGAACAGCACCTCTTCCAGATACCCCATGCAAGCATGGGATTCCGACTCCCGAACTGATATTCGGTAGCGGTTCATGGCGAATGGGAAGACGAGCCCCCGGATCGATTCTTTAAATAATTTCGACGCAATGCGGCATAATTCTCAGCCGCCTGCTCAGTGCTCACTTCGACTGAGTCGGCAGCCGAATGACCTTTAACAGATGATGAATCAAATTGCAGCTGTTGGTACAAATTTTCTAGATGCGGACGACACCATCCGCATCCGGTTCCGGCACCAAAACACTGACTCAACTGGCTAGCTGCAGAGGGATTTTGATTGCGAATAAAATTGATCACTTTGCGCTTCGAGACATGGAAACAAAGGCAGATGTCTTCATCAAGTTGCATGGAATAAGTAACCTATGAGTCACGTGGTATGAGGTGGCAGGTCGATATTTTCTAGGAGCGACCGCTAGCCAGGTAGAGTGCGATACTACAAGCTTTGTGAAACCACGGCAAATCCAAACGCTCTTGACATGTGTGCTGATAGAGCTGGCCACACCCCAAAGTCACCGTGGGAATTCCTCGCGCTGTAAGCCAATTTGCATCAAGACCTCCTGCACTGCAAAACGGGACTGGATTGCCACCCATAGCCCGGACGGCTGCTTTTGCAACCTGCAGACTTGGCTCTGTTTGCTTCAGGCGAAAGGATTCGTAATCTGTCTGACCTGTAAATGTCACCTGCCCAGAATGTCCATTGGTATTCACAACTTGCTTGGCCGCCCGCGAAAATGCGGTTTTTATTTGGGCAACTATTTTACTCCGAAAGGCTTTACTGTAACTTCTCGCCTCTGCCTTCAGCTCGACACGATCCGCAATGACATTAGTCGCTGTGCCTCCGTGAATCACCCCGATATTACTCGTGCCCCGCTGCCTTCCTTTAATAATTTGCCCATGCCACCCCCGCTTCTGTAAATCAGCAATCGCCAATCCGGCAATCGCAATCGCGCTTACGCCCTTCTCCGGGGCACCACCGGCATGACTTGCCAGACCAGAAATCTTAATTTGCATCCGATAGCCACCGGTCGCCCCGATGGTTAATTTTTCTGGCGACCCGCCATCAAAATTAAATGCCAATTTTGGATTCTGCAACATACCCAGCGAGGCGTGACGGACACCCTGCAAACCGACTTCCTCTTGCACTGACCACAGAAATGTTAGTGGCGGACTCGGGATATTTTTTTCCAAGATCTCAAGTGCCGTGTTGAGCAGCACAGCAACTCCGGCCCGGTCATCAGCACCTATACCGCGGCTGGAATTTTTTGAAAAAATCTCGTTGCCTTGAAGCATTGG
>DLCF01000138.1:0-13908 GCA_002480485.1 Planctomycetaceae bacterium UBA7805 | reverse complement strand
TTTGCCTCGAATTCGAAGAACGAGATTTCCTGTTTTGCCACCAAGATGAGTTCGACGGTGGGCCTGGTCCGATTTTAGCCATTTCGGATCACAGCCTGCGTGCAGCAATCGTTCCTTGATGAAGTCGACAACCTGCTGTTCGCCTCCACTTACTCCCGGTATCTTCATCAAATCCAGTACCAGTTCCGTAGCACGATTTAAACGAGTACGTGGTATCGAATGGGACACGGGCAAATCTCCGATGGTGGTGGCGATAGTTAGACACTTCGGCAAGGAATGTCAGTCTGCTGCGTGTCCGGTTTACAACCAAAGTTGACGCACACTATCCTAGGTTTCTTCGAATCGAATCGCAAAGGTGTCGGTAAATGAATTCGGTGGTTTTTTGTCAAAACTCAAGTCAATTGCTTCCGGGATTTTGAAGTGCGAATTTTTCTTGCTGGAATTATGCAGGGGTCACTCAGATCGGCGAGCATGCACGATCAAGACTACCGCTCGAATCTGCGAGACACTATCCCGCAGTATCTGCCCGAGTATGAAATTTATGACCCACTGGAATTTCATGCGAAATCGCTTAGCTATGAAACTAGGCAAGGTCAGAATGTCTTTTTACACCACAATAAGATGTGTGGCGAAATCGATCTGTTAATTGCATTTGTGCCCGAAGCGTCAATGGGAACCGCTATCGAAATGTGGGAAGCCTGGCGACACGACAAATTGGTCATCACCATCAGCCCGCTCAAACACAATTGGGCAGTAAAGTATCTGAGTCACATTGTTTTTGAGCAAGAATCAGACTTTTTTGAAGCCTTGCAAAACGGTAATCTGCGACAACAATTAATTAAACTAAACGCGCCACTCAATCCCGAGTGGCAAAATAAATGAGAATCTGTCGCTGCACCATCATCGGGGAGCTTTGGAGCCAAAGTTTTCTGCAGGTGGTAGTGATTTCCATCATTCGTTAATGCGGTTAATGCGAATGTACAATCGTTGAAAATAAATATTCATGTCACTTGAAACCATCGAACCGGTCGGCATGCGTGTGCTGATCAGTAAAGACTCTGAGAAAAAGAAAACTCGTGGCGGGATCCACCTGCCCGATGATGCAAAAACCCCCGTACTGACCGGCCGAGTGGTTGCAATCAGCGTGCAAATTGAAAGCAATCCTGACTATCCATTGCAAAAATATGACAAAGTACTGATCGACCCACGCAATGGAATTCCAGTCGATTTCGAAAAAGACAACCGTCTTTTTATCGTGCCGGTTGAGGACATTGTTGCCGTGTTTCGCAAAGCAGATACCACAAGCGATTCAATATAATTAGGCGAATCGCAGCTTGTTTGTCCAAATTGAAATTGCTCGTGGACGTGGCTCGTTCAGTTTTTTTAACGCTTAGTTCAACGACGGGTCATCAGGCATGTGCCGAATTTGGGCACCACTGGCGAAAACGCGATTAGTAACCGCTTTACCAACTTGCTCCCAGAGATTGTTGGCTGAATGGAAGACATATGCTTTTTTTGCAGGCTCGACAATCCATCCGCCATGTGTCAATTCTTTTTCGAGTTGCCCTGGCCCCCAACCCGCATATCCGCTGAACAAACGGAGGTCCCTTTGTTCAAATCGCATTAATTGATTCAAGTGCTCTCGGTGCGCGGCCAAATAGATTCCAGGAAAAATTTCCGCTTCTGCCAGGGGAGCGTGGCAATGCAAGGCAATCAAAGGGCCTTTAACCGGCCCACCCAAGTTGATGGGGCGATTAATTTCATCGCTAAGATGGCCCCAGATATCCCCGAGCGTCCGGTTCGTTAAACGGTTTAAAATTACACCAAAGGCACCCTGATCATCATGCTCAATTAAAAGAATGACTGTCTCGCTGAAATGAGGATCCACTAATTGAGTTGAAGCGAGCAACAATTGGCCTTTGAGCGATTTCATTTTTTCCAATCCAAGTAAGATTTCGAGAAATTGTTACCCACTGTCATCATCGTGTCCATCGCGCTCCGCGTAAAAACCAGCAGCTTTACCGGAATAGAGGCCTTTATCGGCGTTTCCGCTCAAAGAGCGGCGTAGACAACTGATCCGATCCTCGATTTGCACAACCGCATTTTCAGCGGATTTACCGATTGCGTTCGGTGCGATTACAAAAGCCGGGGAACCAACTTTTCTTGGACCGATAATGAGGATAAATTAGTATCGTTACATTGGTCCTTTGTTGTCATAGGTATTGCGTGATGGAAAATAATTCCACGAGCGACGGTGGGGAATCGTCTCAAATTGCGGGAACGGAGGCCCACAATATTCCTGATGATACCGGGGCTGCTTCAGCTAGTCGTAATTTGCCGGAGGAACCTACCACAGACCTTCCGTCGAGCAACAAGCGGAAAATAAAAATTGGCTCACAACACGACGACGCCAAGGGCACCACCTCTCAAAGTCAACATCTTTCTTATGGTAGTGAGGCGGCTCATTCCTCTCGAGTGAATCCAGCACCGGCGGGCGACTTACAAGCCCGATCAGCACAAGCGCCGCCCACGATTGAGTCGGTCATCACCCCGGAATTGCAGCGAGAGATCGATTTGGCGATCGGCGATTCGCAGCTTGAGGAACTGATGAACTCACCTGCTGCCATAGCGAACGATGCTCTGGCGGTGGGCGATCGCATCAAGGGGAAAGTGCACTCTGTGAGTGAAGAACACGTGCTCATTGACCTGGCCCGACCGCATCAAGGTATTCTTGCACTCAAGCAATTGCAGTCAGCCCCAGAGGTTGGAAGTTCTCTATCGGTTGTCGTAAGACGTTTTGACCCGGTGGAGGGAATCTATGACTTGGCAATTCCCGGAGCTGTTTCGGAGGTGGAAAATTGGCACGACCTTGATGAGAACATGACGGTCGAGGTCTCTGTGGTCGGGCAGAACAAGGGTGGACTCGAAGTCGCTACGCATGGGCTTCGTGGGTTTATCCCAGCAAGTCAAATAGCACTTTTTCGAGTCGACAATTTTGAGGAATTTATTGGCAATAAGTTTGCTTGCATCGTAACCAAAGTGGAACCGGATCGGAAAAATCTAATCCTAAGTCGACGTGCCGTTTTAGAACGCGAGCGTGAAGCAAATAAAGAGAAATTAATGTCAGAACTGGAGGTGGGCCAAATTCGTGAAGGGACAGTCATTCGTATTCAACCGTTTGGTGCCTTTGTCGACATCGGTGGTGTCGATGGTCTGGTGCATGTAAGTAAAATGAGTTGGACTCGAATTAACCACCCGAGCGATATCCTATCCGAAGGACAGTCAATTAAAGTGAAAATCGACCGGGTGAATCGGGAGACAGGGAAAATTAGCCTCTCGTACCGGGATACGTTTGAAAATCCCTGGGATACCGCCGCGGATCGTTTTCCCGCGAGGTCGCGCGTCCAGGGAACTGTGGCTCGATTGACAGATTTTGGTGCGTTCATTCGCCTCGAGGCAGGAATTGAAGGATTGTTGCATGTTTCAGAAATAGCCCACCGCAGGGTGCATCGCCCAAGCGATGTTCTGCAACAAGATCAATCGCTCGAAGTTCAAGTCCTATCGATTGACCCCCAGGGGCAACGAATCAGTCTCTCACTCAAAGCCTTGGAGGCCCCGGAGAGTTCCGAGATTGACGAGGAACAAAAGCATCCATCGCTGGATAAAACATCCCGTGAAAAAAAATCGGCCCGCACGGATCTCAAGGGCGGTACAGATCAAAAGAGTGGGGGTGAGCGGTTCGGCCTAAAGTGGTAATTTTCAACGAGTTTGAACTCTGAGGTAAACCAGGGTGACTTTCGCCTTGACCCTCTTGGGAGAATCTGATTCGATGACGTATCGAAACGCCGTCGAAATCCCTATCTCTCTATCTGACAGGTGTTTGCAGATTTTTTATTCGGGGCCGCGATTTTTTTGTGACGGGTTTACCACCCGCGGCAACTCATGTTTCGAAAGGCACAAAATTATATCGCACCTGCAACCCTTGGACGCAGGCGATTTGGTTGGACACAAGCAATAACACCGATGAACAGTTAGCTGCTGAGGCGGCCCGTGAGGGATCGGACGGACCAGCATTTCGATGCCTAGTGGAGCGTTTTCGTCAGCGCGTCTGGCGAATTTGCTACCGGCTGATGGGTAACGAGGCCGATGCTGCCGACGCCGCCCAAGAGGTTTTTGTACGGCTCTTTTTAAATCGCAAAAAATTCGAGTCGCGCTCCAAATATTCAACTTGGCTTCATGGTATAGCAATTCGAACTTGCTTGACGTTGCGACGATCGAGAGGGCGTCGCCAGAAACACGAACTCGTAGATCAGGAAAATTTATTCCATCGCCATCAAGCCAAGTCTGCGGATGAGGCACTGCCGATGGACTTGTTGACCATGCTCGATATTCTTGATGAAAAAGATCGTGCAATGCTCATCTTAAAATACGCGGAATCCTACAGCTACGAGGAACTGGCGGAACTTTTTAATCTTTCGGTAAGTGGTTGCAAAATGCGAGTCAGTCGAGCGCGTCAACAGATACAAAAAGCATTTCCCAAGCGTTTTTCATAATCATCTATTCGACCATGGCAACAGACTTATTTGACCACCTTGCGGAAGACCACATACCAGAGCCTCCTGACAGCTTTGATCAGGAATTTCATGCGCGATTAAATCGGACATTGTTGACAGTCCAGACATTTGAAATGTGTATTCGTGCATTACCGTGGTTGTTGCGATACTTTAGCCAGGCTGTTGTCGGTGCCCTTCATTTCACGATGACGGGTCAATACGAACAGATCGATAAGCGAAAATTAAAATAGTTTACCTTGTGCATCCTATGTAAAAGAGAAAATGCTTCGGCAAAGAGAGACGGTATCGACTTTCAAACCAACCCAATTTGGCAGTCGAGTTTTTCGCCGGACCCGTAGGTTGATGGATCAACCTATATGTTTTGTCCATTTTTTAGAGAGGAGTCTTGCATGATCACTTTATTTGCAGACGCATCGACCAGCGATTACCCGGGAGTTGTCCAAAATACCGCACAGAAGTGGAGTGAAATTTTCGTTTCCAGTTTCCAATCGGCGTTCGGTCAGATTGTTTCAGTGCTGCCCAACCTGTTGGCCATGATTGCCATTCTACTTGTGGGTTATCTGATTGCCCGTATCATCGGGCGAGTTGCCGCAGCCGTTTCGGAAAAAATTGGGCTACAAACCGCTGCGGAGCGAAGCGGATTGGTCGCTTCGATGCAACAGGTCGGAATCAAACGAAGTGTGCCCTCCATCGTCGGCTTAATGTTTTTCTGGTTACTGATGTGCGTTTTTCTGACGGCAGGCTTCAATATCCTCGGCTGGGAGGGAATCTCCAGCGGCATGGAGACAATCATCGCATACATCCCCAAGCTTCTAGTCGCGACAGTGGTCGTCGTGATCGGCCTGCTGCTGGCAACCTTCATCCGCGGGGTGATCGCCACCAGTGCGGATCGAGCTGGGATCGGTTACGCCCAACAATTGGCAAGCGGATGCTACTATGTACTTGCACTTATGATTTTCATGGCAGCATTTGATCAGCTTGAAATTAAGTTCGAGTTGTTTAATTATGCCATGCTCATTGCGTTCTCCGGAATTGCACTAGGGTTTGGCCTTTCCTTTGGCCTGGGTGGCAGGGAAGTGGTCAGCGGCATCCTCTCCGGTTACTACCTTCGACAACGAATCCAGGCGGGTGATAATGTGAAAATCGCCGACATGGAGGGTACCGTGCGTGACGTAGGTCCCGTGGCGACGATTGTTGAAACCCAAGAAAACGGATTGATGCACCGTCACAGCGTGCCCAATACGAGAATGTTAAATGAAGCGATTCGCTGAACAACATCTTCTCGGTCTACTTTCAATACGAAAAAGCTGCGATCGAAATTTTCGGTCGCGGCTTTTTTTACATGAACAATAAGCAATGTGGCATCACTAAACGATCGATCATTGACGGCGCTATTCGCCAGAAGATAAACTCGGCAGTGGGCGCTAATTCTCTTTCAGTATCGAGAGAAATCATGACCAGATGTTGCCCCTCCAAACCATATTTTGATTCCATTTTTTTCATGGCGTCCCTGATTTTCATCGGACATGCCTTGTCAACTTTTGCAGTTGGAATCGCCTGGGGGGATGCGGGTGAAGCAGCATCGAGCGGACAACTTATTCGGGTGCCGCTTCCTATCACTGGAAATGTAGAACGACGATTGATTGCCCAACTTCGGAGTATGATTGATCGCTTCGAAGGTGGATCCGCAGAAAAAAACGTGCCGCGGGTTGTAGTGCTTGAATTTGATGCGGGTCGCGAAGGCGATCAAGGGGGAAGCGAATTCGAAGATTGCCTGAAACTGGCACGCTTTCTCACAAGCTCCAGCCTCAATGGCATAAAAACGGTTGCCTTTTTGCCAAAACCTTTGAAAGGACACGCACTACTTGTGGTGATGGCTTGCGACCAAGTCATGATGGCAACCGATAGTTCGATTACCGGCATCGATGATAAGCAGGGTGCAACGGATCCTACAATCCGGACAAGCTACCTAGAAATCGCCTCTCGCAGGAAGACCTTTCCCAAAAAGATTGCCGAGAGCCTGATTGATCCCTCACGAAAATTACTTCGGGTGGAAAGCGATCAAGGAAATCTTTTGGTGTTCGCCGACCAATTAAAAGAACTGGAGCGGAAGCGAACGATTGATCGGTCCCGTACAGTTACTATTTTTCCAGGATCAGAAACTGCAAATTTAACTGCATCGCAAGCCCGTGAGTACGGAGTCGTGAGTCGCTTGGTCCAGAAACGAGAAGATCTCGCTACACTTCTCGGACTCACCGCCGGCGCTTTACGCGTAACATCGCATATCGGAGATACACCGCTACGGCCAAAGATGTTTCTAATGGACCGCTTCATTGACGACCGCTTTGTGGAAACACGGAAATCGATGATTGATCGAGCAATTCGGGAGGGCGGGGTGAATTTTGTTTGCCTTTGGATCGATCGACCCAATGGCACATCAGCCGCATTGTGCGGGTTCGCCGACTACCTCTCAAAACTCGACCCTAAAGAAGTACGGACAGTTGCCTATATCCCCAACATGGCCCAGGGCGTAATTCCTCTGGCAGCTCTCGCGTGCGATGACATCGTCATGCACCGAGATGCACTTCTAGGTGGAAAGACCGAATCATTCACCAAAGAAGAGCGGGCCGACCTCTTGGCCGTAGTCAACGATAATATCGTGCCTTTGAAGATGCGGAACCGAGCGTTGTCCGACGCTATTTTTACCCCTGATACAGCGGTTTACGTTTTTCGCAATCGCCAGACTGGTGCCTTGCAGTACATGACCGCCAGTGGCTGGGAGCAACTACCCCGTAAAGAGGACTGGGATCGTAAAGCAAAAGTCACGACCGACGGTCAGTCTCTGCAATTGACCGGCGAGCAGGCAGAGGATGTCGGTTTGGCACGCGGAACGGTTGCTGACTTTGCAGAATTGCAGAGTCTGTATGGCCTGGAGGGAGACCCAGCCTTTGCCGAGCCGAGTTGGGTCAACCGACTCATTGGCGTCTTGGCCTCCCCCGAGTTGGCCTGGTTGATCGTGCTTGTTGGTCTTGCCGGAATCTATGCCGAACTGCAACTGCCCGGAATCGGAATTGGAGGGTTTGTGGCGACGGTTGCATTTACGCTCTTTTTTTGGGCAAACTTCATGAATCATACAGCCAATGAACTTGAAATTGTGCTCTTTCTGGTGGGCATTTCCTGCCTCGTTCTGGAAATATTTGTGATCCCTGGCTTTGGTATTTTTGGCCTCGGGGGAGGTGTTCTGATGCTAATCGCACTCATTCTTGCCAGTCAGACATTCGTGATTCCACAATCGGACGCAGAGTTGCGACAATTTAGAAATTCATTGATGACCGTGGGATTAGCGCTAGGAGGAATGATAGGATTTGCAATTTTAAGTCGCCGATTTCTACCGCGGACTCCGCTGCTAAGTCGCTTGATTTTGTCGAAACAAACCGAACTCCAAACAAAAGGTCCGCTCGGGAAATCATCGGACCTTACAGGAGCAACTGGCCGAGCCGTGACGGACCTCAGGCCGTCGGGAAAAGCAAATATCCGGCAAGAGATTATAGATGTGATTGCGGAGGGCGAATGGATCGCGATGGATACACCGATTGTGGTAACTGCGGTACACGGCACGCGGATTGTGGTAGAATCAATCGAAGTCTGACTCGAAGTAAAAGTCCCTATTTCAATACATGCAGTGCACTCGCTTATGCATCGCACAACACATGGATTGTCCATTGGTCGAGTGCACTAAGGAGACCATAAATACATGCATCCCGTGATTTGGTCGATGCTGCTGTTAGCTTTTGGATTGGCGCTCGCCATGCTTGAAGTATTCATTCCTTCGGCCGGAATTTTGGGGTTTCTCTCGCTTTCAGCCATCGTCACAGCAATCGTGCTTGCTTTTTCTTTGAGCGGAACCACGGCAGGTTTTCTGTTTCTGGGAATCGCCGCAGTCAGTTTGCCGGCAACTGTTATGGTTGCATTCAAGTGGTTACCCGGCACACCCTTTGGTCGCCGCTTGATGCTCGGAATGCCAAAAGAGAAGGAAGTACTCCCGGACGATGATCCGCGAATAGCTTTTGAATCCCTAATCGGTTGCCAAGGCACGGCAAAAAGTGCGATGCTGCCTGGGGGAACCATTTCAATCGATGGTGTAACGTATGAAGCTGTGAGCGCGTCGGGTGCGATTGACGCCGGTGACATGGTCACGGTCGCTCGAATCCGAAATAATCGGCTGGTCGTCCAGAAAGGGAAGACGATGACACCGGACTCTACAACGACTGCCCCCATCGAGGACCCGCTGTCCAAGCCGATTGATGCCCTCGGTATAGACCCCTTGGATGACCTGCTATCTTGAAAAGAGACTGCCGCGAAGTTAAAAAGAAAATGCAGGTTTTATCGACCAAATCGAGAAGAATTTCATGCCGCACTTTTTGCCGTTCTTCGCTCTGTTCGGAGCCGATACTGGCGTGATCGTGCCGATCGTTGTTTTTGCCATTCTGGTGATCGGGGCGTTGATCGCTCTGGCAGTTTTTGCCCGTTATTTTCGACTCTGGATTCAGTGCGTCACGACCCGCGCTCAAATCGGCATTCTGGATCTTCTGGGCATGACCTTTCGTAAAGTGAACCCGACAATCATTGTCCGAAGTAAAATCATGGCGGTCCAAGCAGGTCTCGATGATTCAACCGGAATTACCAGCAAAAATCTTGAGGCGCATTACCTGGCCGGCGGCAACGTGCCGATGGTCATTCGCGCATGTATCGCTGCGGTCAAGGCAAAAATTGTTGATCTAGACTTTAAACAGGCAGCTGCTATCGATCTAGCGGGTCGGAATGTCCTGGAGGCGGTGCAAACAAGCGTTTACCCCAAAGTGATTGATTGTCCAGGTGTCGACTCTGGACGACAAACTCTCGACGCAGTTGCCAAAGACGGCATTCAACTAAAAGTGAAAGCGCGAGTCACGGTTCGGGCAAACCTCAATCGTCTGATTGGTGGGGCCACTGAAGAGACGATTATCGCCCGTGTTGGGGAGGGCATCGTAAGTGCGATCGGTTCTGCGGCATCACACAAAGATGTGCTAGAAAATCCTGACACCATCTCGAAGGCGGTGCTTGCCCGGCGTATGGATGCACAAACGGCATATGAGATTGTCTCAATTGATATCGCCGACATCGACGTAGGCACAAACATAGGTGCACGCCTACAAGCAGATCAGGCTGAGGCCGATATGCGGGTCGCTCAAGCTCGGGCAGAGGGCAAACGGGCCATGGAGGCTGCCAAAGAGCAGGAAAATATCGCCTCCATCGAAGAAAGTCGGGCCCGCGTAGTGGAGGCAGAAGCCGAGGTGCCTAAAGCGATGGCCGATGCATTCCGCAGCTCGCGGTTGGGTATCATGGACTACTATAAGCTGCGTAATATCCAGGCCGATACCGAGATGCGTAAAAGTATTGCAGGGAATGGCAAGAGCAAATAACCGGCCCGCGACACTCTCAGATGCCTGACCCAGGGGAAGCTGTAACGACTGTGGCAGCTACGCGGACGCTGGGCACAAGCTCTGCTCCATCTTGTCCTCTGTGGCCATTGATGCCGACAAGATATCTGTCAGAATGATCGCTCTTCATTCTGAATTATCAACGGGAGCAGAGGAGTAAAGCATGACACGTCCTGTTACGTTATTTACCGGCCAATGGGCCGACCTGCCGCTCGAGGATGTGGCGCGCAAGGCGAGTGAATTTGGTTACCAAGGGCTTGAACTGGCTTGCTGGGGCGACCATTTTGAGGTCGACAAGGCAATTGCAGATGACAACTATTGCAAAGCAAAACGCGAATTGTTGGATCGCTACGATTTGCAATGTCACGCCATCAGCACCCACCTTGTCGGGCAAGCGGTATGCGACATTATTGATCAGCGTCACCAAGCTATTTTACCCGATTATATTTGGGGTGATGGTGATCCGGCAGGCGTCAATGAGCGTGCTGCAGAGGATGTTAAAAATGCGGCACGCGCAGCGCAAAAAATGGGGATCGATGTGGTCAACGGTTTCGTGGGTTCCAGCATCTGGCATCTGCTATATTCCTTTCCCCCAGTTCCGGAATCAATGCTCGATGAGGGGTTTTCCCAATTCGCAGAACGGTGGAATCCGATTCTTGACGTCTTCGGTGAGTGTGGTGTTCGATATGCGCTGGAAGTCCATCCAACAGAGATTGCTTTCGATATTTACACTGCAGAGAGAGCGTTGCAGGCCATCGATCGTCGCGATGAATTCGGCTTTAATTTTGATCCTTCGCATCTGATATGGCAGGGTGTCGATTCGGTCGAATTTATCCGCGCTTTCCCTGATCGGATTTATCACGCGCATATAAAAGATGCGATCGTGACCCTAGATGGTCGAAGCGGGATTCTGGGAAGCCATCTAAACTTTGGAGACGCTCGACGCGGGTGGGATTTCCGTTCCCCGGGTCGCGGCAGTGTTAACTTTGAAGAGATAATCCGTGCATTAAACGACATCGGGTACAGCGGACCGCTCTCTGTGGAGTGGGAAGATGCCCGTATGGACAGAGAGCACGGCGCAAGGGAGGCCTGCGAATTCGTCAAAAAGCTGGATTTTGCACCGAGCAATGTCGCCTTCGACGCAGCATTTGCAGATTAATTAATAGCGTAGCCCAAAAAAACACCGATCAAGGAAGCGGGGTCTCTCGGGGCCCCGCTTTTTTGTTCTTGTGAACCTCTATCTAGCGGAAAAGATAAAGGGGCAAAGTCTAACGGGCATGCTATGAAGATGATCAACCGATCTCACTCTGGTCTCACTCTGGCTAGCAAGATTGACACTAAATCAGACCTGCCAGCCGAGCGGTTTCCTCAAAAGAGCGCAAGCCTCCCGTGGCTCCTAAACCGGTCACGCAGCAGGCACCACAAGCCGCTGCCAAACTGCCAGCATCTGACTCATTCATACCACGTAGCAAACCCGTGAGTAGGCCGGCATAAAAACTGTCACCTGCCCCCGTAGTGTCGACCACTTCCGATGGCGCTTGGACGGCAGGAACTTCAATCCAATCTCCCGTGGCCGTCTGCAGCAAGGCTCCCTCAGAGCCGAGTTTAACGCCCAGCAATCCTACCGCTCCATAATCACGGAAGACCGTGATAATTTCCCGCGGAATCGTCTTGCCCGTTTGGTTGATCGCCTCTGCGTGACTCGGAACATAGATGTCCAGGTGAGGCAATATTTCACGCAATGGGTCCATGCTTCCACCCTGCCCGGCTGCGTCGAGCGCAGTGAGGCACCCCCTTTTGCGGATCTCTGCCAAAACGCCTGCTAAGTCGCCCTCCAGTCCCGGCATCAGTGAATAGTAGCCTAAAAGCATCATGCGGCTTTTTGCAAAGAGGTCGATTCGGTCCATAAAAAATGCGCGATCAAGGCGTTCCGGAGCACCGACACAATGCGCGAAACTTCGTTCACCACCTTGGTCGATCAGCACGGCGGTCGTGCTCGTGGGATCCTCCGGATGTGTCACCAAATGATCGGCGTTGAGTCCCTGTTCGCGATACCGATCACGAAGCATGCTGCCCCATTGATCGGAACCAACATAGCTGAGTGCAACGGCCTGCATTCCCAGACGAGACATGGCGATCCCGGAGTTGGAGACAATGCCCCCGGTGGTGACTTCGATCGGATCCACTTGAATTAAGTGGCCACCACCAATCGATTTTTCCAGTGGCACGGGTCGTACTAGAATATCGACAACGCACGATCCGCAGACAACACAGTCGATGGGTTTATTCGTTTCCGTCACTAGATCTCCGAATTTCTTTACCAAAGTTACTGTTTATCCGCATCTATTGTTCCCCAAGCTCGAGACAAACTCAAACCGGGTCACACACCCGTTCTCCAGGTGACGGGCTCTCTCGGGTAAGGCCGTCGACGGTTGAACCTGATTATGACAACACGTATACAGAACCACTATGTTGTACCGTCGCTTCGGCCGAACTGAATTGCAGATTCCCGTTTTTAGTTGTGGGGGAATGCGCTATCAATTTGCTTGGGAGGATGTCCCGCTTGATGAAATACCGGATGAAAGCCAAGCCAACCTTGAACAAACCATCCGCAAAAGTATTGCGGTGGGAATCAACCATATTGAAACTGCCAGGGGTTATGGCTCTTCCGAACGACAACTCGGCCTGATTTTGCCCCGAATCGATCGAAAAAAAATCATTGTGCAGACAAAGATAGCCCCTCAGGCAGACTCAAACGCATTTGTCGATCAATTTCACGAATCGCTCGAGCGATTGCAACTGCCCTCGATTGATTTGCTAGGATTACACGGAATCAACAACTACGAGACGCTTTGGTGGGCCATTAGGCCAGGGGGCTGTCTGGCCGCAGCACGACAACTGGTGAAAGAGGGATTGGTGGGACATGTGGGATTCTCGACCCACGCGCCACTTGAGATCATCTTGGCGGCCATTGAAAGCAAAGACCATGGTGGATTCGACTACGTCAATCTGCATTGGTATTACATCTTTCAAAAAAATTGGCCTGCCATTCAATCAGCGACCGCGCACGATATGGGCATCTTCATCATTAGTCCTGCCGACAAAGGAGGTATGCTTTACCAACCTTCTGAGAAACTCAGGACGCTCTGCGAACCGTTGCATCCACTCGTATTTAATTGTCTCTTCTGCCTCGCGCAGCCGGAAATCCACACGCTCAGCCTTGGTGCAAGTTGTCCTGATGATTTTGAGCTACAACTTCAAACGCTTAACTATCTGAACAAAGCCAGGCAACTGCTACCGGACATTATTCGACGATTGGAGCAGGCAATGTGTGATGCAGTAGGGAGCGAAATGGCAGCTTACGAGGGCGATGATCTCCCGCCGTGGCAAGAAAGTCCAGGATATATGAACCTGCCGGTGATGCTGTGGTTACGTAAACTGGCACTGAGTTACGATATGCTCGATTATGCCCGCATGCGGTACAACTTGCTTGGAAATGGCGGGCATTGGTTTCCTGGACTGAATGCGGCACACCTCGAACAGCTCGATCTGGAGAAATCATGCGGGCATTCAGCCTTTTCCGACACGCTTTGCGATCTGTTGAGTGAAACGCACCAAATGCTCTACGAGGGACCGATTGAAAGGCTGAGTCAGAGCTGATGAGGCGAGGCGGCACGCTGCGAGCGGCAGACGGTAAGGACGAACCCAAACCCGGCAAGTTTTGTCGGCTGGCATTGCAACCACACTTTTTGGGGGTAAATAGATTATTTTTTTCTGCGAATTTCAGAAAACTTTCGACTTCTCAAATCGATAAAAAGACTTGCTCAACGCGAGCTTAGCCCTGTGTCGATATA
>DLCF01000022.1:4854-5049 GCA_002480485.1 Planctomycetaceae bacterium UBA7805 | reverse complement strand
GGCGATTCGGAATTGGTGACCAGCTTTCAGGCCTCTCCGACGAAAGCCATCAGCCGGGGTCGCCTATATTTAGGCGGCCAGTGCGAAGTTACCTTCGGCAAATAAAATATGCGGTCAGCTTTTAACGTGGCCAACTGACCAACCACGGCACGCCACTTTCACTTCAGGCTATCCGGTCGAACCCAGTTCGCCCCC
>DLCF01000022.1:0-4416 GCA_002480485.1 Planctomycetaceae bacterium UBA7805 | reverse complement strand
AGGGGAAAAAGCCAGCAGGCAAACCAGGCCAACCGACCTCGCTCGACAATCTTTACCAGAATCCAGAGCGAGAGTAGGCCTACACCAAACGCGATAGCGGTTCCAAGGCCAAGTAAACCTGATGAGACAGGATGCGTCTCTAGAGACCAGTCTTTAAGCTCAAGCAGCGTCGCCCCGGCGATTACAGGAATTGCCAGGAGAAATGAGAATGTGGTAGCCGCTTCACGCCTGAGCCCGAGCAACATTCCGCCAGCAATCGTCCAACCACTTCGAGAAAGGCCAGGCAGGATAGCGGCCGCCTGAAAGAGACCGATCCCGAACGCCTGAGCATAACTCAACGTTTGATAATCGATTCTGTCTTCTTGGATTCCTTCACGTCTCCCACTCCAGACCAGCAGCCCTCCAGTGAGTAAAAACATGAAGCCGGCGAGCAGGGGACTCGATAAAAATTCAGGGAGCAGCCGCTTTAGGATCAAGCCTGCTCCAACCGCCGGGAGTGTTCCGACAGCGAGGAGCGCAAGAACGCGACGGTCCTCAAAGAGAAGCCGAATGATCCGTTTCTGATAAAATAAAACAATGGCCGCCAGCGTTCCCGCGTGCAGCAATACATTGACCGCAACCATGTCGGGAAGAGATTGTTCTTCAAATTGAGCAAATACGGCCTGAATTACAACCAAGTGTCCTGAGGAACTGACAGGAAGAAACTCGGTGATTCCTTGTACCACGCCTAAGATGATAATCTGCAAAAGTGTCATCTGGGAAGAAATTCCAACTGCTGACGCATTTCAGGCACAGGGACCCTAAATCTCATCTGGCAGATGATGTCCCAACTTGTCTCTTTTGGTAGCCAGATATCGAGTGTTGTGTTCATTGATGGGTGGCATAATAGGCACCTGGTCAACGACCTCAAGATCGAAGCCACCGTAGATAAAGGCATCCGTTTTTTTTGGATTGTTGGTCAAAAGTCGAATGCGACTAAGGCCGATATCTTTCAAGAGTTGGATCCCAATGCCGTAGTCTCGCGGGTCCGCTTTGAAACCGAGCGCCAAATTGGCTTCTACCGTATCCAGTCCCTGATCCTGAAGTTCATATGCTTTAAGTTTGCCAAGTAATCCAATTCCGCGTCCCTCCTGCGGGAGATAGATCAGCACGCCTGTACCTTCGGCACTGATCATTTGCAGGGCTAAATCGAGTTGGTCGCCACAATCGCAACGCAGCGACGCAATTAGGTCTCCTGTAAAACAAGAGGAGTGCAGCCGCACCAATGGGGCGTCTACCTTCGTGGGATCACCCATGACAAACGCGATCGGTTGCTGAGATTCGTGGCGAACCGAATACGCGATAATCTTCCCTTCCCCGTAGCGGGTCGGCAGTTTGGCCTCCGCATTTCGTGTCACGAGTTTTTCTCGAACCCTACGATAGCGGATTAATTGCTCAATCGTGGTGATTTGAAGACCGTGCATTTTTGCCAATAGGAAAAGTTGATCACGTGTTGCCCGGTGTCCCTCATCGTCAAGAATTTCACATAGCACGCCAGCCGGCGCTAGGTCTGCCATTCGGGCCAAATCAACGGCCGCTTCCGTGTGCCCGGCACGCCGTAACACACCACCCTCTTTTGAAATCAAAGGAAACAAGTGCCCGGGTCGGACGAAATCCTCCGGCTTGCTCTGGGGATCAACGATGGCGGCGATTGTCGCGGATCGCTCAGGAGCGGTAATCCCCGTTTTATTGGAATGATGATCAAGCGGTATCGTAAAAGGCGTCTGCAGCGGTGAGGTGTTTTTGTCCACCATCAAACTCAGTTGCAAACGATCAGCGACCTCAGGCAATATGGGCATGCAAAGTTGTCCCCGGCCATGACTGATCATGAAATTGACAATCTGCGGCGAAATCTTATCCGCAGCGCAAACGAAGTCGCCTTCGTTTTCGCGATCTTCGGCGTCGAGAATAATCACAACTTCACCGCGAGCGATGGCTGCGACCGTTTCATCAATACTGGAGAATTCCTGGCTCACAAGACTTTGCTGATTGGTGTTGAGATAAGATTTTGACTTAGGCGGTTTGTAGACAGCTCTGAGGACGATCGAATGCCCTATAATAATGAGTACTCTAATTTCCCTTTCAATTATATACCCCGTCAAATCGATCACCAGGGTGAACCGTATTTCGAGAAGAATTATGATGCTCCCAAAAGAAGAACTTGTCGAACAGGCCTATTTTTTTAAGACCCTGCTCGAGCGGATTCGCCAGGCAATGCCGATTCAGGACGTTCTCGCATCGATTGAAGAAGAAATTCTTGCTACCACTAACCTGCCCAAGGCAATTGCATTTCTTCGCAGTGAATTGCAAAGTCAGGGCGGGTTTGCGAAAGCTATGGAAAGGTTGGGGCATTATTTCACTCCATTTCAAACTTTTGTGATAAAGCAAGCCGAGGATGAACGGGGTAAATTTGATCTACGAACCGGACTGGAGATTCTGCGACGAGATGTTGAATATCGGGCGTCGATTCCATCGAAACAGGGCGTATTTCTTTACCAATTTGAATCTCTTTGCCGAAATCGAATGCATTATGATGCTGGCCTCGGTTCGATGGCCGCAGATCCTATTTTTGATCAGGCATGGCGCAATTGGATTTTGACCGTAAGACGTCAGGTCGGCTTAGTCGAATTAGCCGATTTAATTTACGTCCGAAGCGAACATTACCGGCGGGATAACCAGCAGGATGCAACATCAAAACCCGTCCTATTTGGAGAGAAGGAGGGTCGAATCGCACTTGCAAATCGAAAAAAAGATCCCCTGTTACTGTTTGCTGCGCTTCAGCGACAGCTTGGCTATCCGGAGGTTCCACGCCCCCGACCGGTGGACCAGAGCCATGAAAAAATTGACCAAATGTCGCGCCGCATCGAACGGATCGAGGGCCGGATGAAGTTGCTAGAGGAGGAGGCGCGCGGTGGCATAGAGATCGAGCGATTTTTCTCGGCTCCGGAACAACCGCCCCCTGGTGGCGAGATGTAATCACCTCGCCCTTCGTCGAATGCCTAGTGGCTGTATTTCGTGCGTCGGGACAATAAAAAACCTAGAAATCCGGTTCAATCCTGACCGGCAAGAGGGTAGAATTCGGTAAAGGGCGGCCCCGACCTTGTACTAAGGGATTCGACCGCTGCTAGCAACTAAGTGGGATTGATTAGCGCAGCCTTCTTTTTGATAGCACAAGTTCAAGAGTATTTTTAGTTTGGATATAAAAATACCAAGAAACGAGTTAGATTTTGACGATCCAAATTAATTTACAATCAGATAAGGTTGAAAAGGCCTTGGCTGATAATGCCTTAGTCGTGGCCCCTTCATCCACACTCAGGGATGTGTTGTCGTTGATGAAAGATCGGTCGGTCGGAAGCGTGCTGATCTGTAACGAGGGGAAGTTGCTTGGGATTTTTACCGAAAGAGATGCACTGAAGGCGATGGTTGAAAACACCGATCTGTCCACGCCCGTGTTGGATTTAATGACCACCGATGTACTAACAATTTCGAAGGGTGCGCCGCTGGTCAATGCGATTCGCTTGATGACGAGAGGAAAGTGCCGACGTCTTCCAATTGTGAGCACGGAAGGACAACTGGTTGGCATCGTCAAGGTGTCAGGAATTTTAGATTATTTTGTAGAACATTTTCCAGAAAAGGTTTTCAACCTTCCACCCCAACCGAATGTGGTGATGCCTGAACGAGAAGGCGCATAACTTCACCCCATCCCCCAACTGATTCTCTCTGAAAAAATTTGTGTTCAGAGAATTTGTATGCACTGAAAGATTCCACCATGGCATCGACCACCTCAAGCGAGAGCGATTCACAGTCGTTTGAATCACAAAAACCGGTCGTCTCTCTGGATACTGCCACAGTCCGATTTTGTGGCGATTCTGGTGATGGTATGCAACTGGCTGGAACACAACTGTCCTCAACCTCAGCATTGCTTGGCAATGACGTCGCGACGTTTCCGGACTTCCCCGCTGAAATCCGCGCGCCGCGTGGAACCAAAGCGGGCGTGAGTGGATTTCAAGTTCACTTTGCTTCGAACCCCATTTTTACGCCCGGTGATAGTGTAGACGCTCTGGTGGCGATGAATCCTGCGGCGTTGGCCACCAACTTAATGGACTTGGTTCCAGGGGGCATTTTAATTGTCAATGAGGATGCATTTAACGACAAAGATTTAAAAAAGGCTGGTTACAGCACGAATCCGTTAGAGGATGACAGTCTAGACGGATACAAGTTGATAAAAGTCAAAATGACGAAGGTGACTCGGACCGCTGTAGAAGACCTGGGCTTGAGTGTGAAAGAGTCAGATCGCTGCCGCAACTTTTTTGCCATGGGGCTCACCTTCTGGCTATACGGTCGTACGATGGACGCAACACTTCGGTACATCGATGA
>DLCF01000007.1 GCA_002480485.1 Planctomycetaceae bacterium UBA7805 | reverse complement strand
ATCGGGTGCAATTCGACCGGAATCGAGTCCTTTCTTCACCAACACCCCGACCCCGGCTGCAGCGGCCCGATCGATCAATTTTTCACGGATTGTATTTTCAGGGTGGTACTCGATCATCATAATATCTGCCCAGTCCAAACAGCTGAGCTCCGACTCTAGTCGATAGCCTGAAAATCCGATTGCGCGAGCCCATCCTTTTTTACGGATCTTTTCGAGCGTTTTGACCGCATCGGTCTGCTCTAAAATGTGCTGGTCTTGACCATTGGAATGAATGGACACAATATCCAGATGGTCAGTCTTCAGCAGTTTAAGGCTGGTGACAACACTTTGCTCGATAGCAGTGCTGCTGAAGTCATGGTGGGAATTGCCATTAATAAACGTCTCACCCACCTTAGTCGATAGCACCAATCGACGCCGGTGGCCTTTCAGTGTGTTGCCGATTCGCGACTCGCTCAGTCCATAGGCAGGTGCGGTGTCAATAAGATTAATACCAAGATCGAGAAGGCCATGGAGTAAATTTTTTACATCTTTGTCATCCGGAATCTTAAAATTTCCGTATTTGGTTTGTTGGTTGCGTCCTATTTTCACAGCCCCGTAACCGATCGCTGAAACAGAAATACCTGTTTTGCCGAGTGATCTTACCAACATAAAATGAGCCGTTTTTACGGTTCCCCACGGAGAAATGGAAGCATTGAAGCGGGTTGGCAATCTTGATCCAAACAGCATGGTCTGTCCAGCACCTGAATCTGGCAAGAAATCCAACTGGCCGCAAAGTGACGCTCAAACGGCAGTTGATGTGTTTGCGATGGAAACGTTATAAGAGGCAAAACGATGTATCGGTCGCTGGGAACAGCTGCCAATCATGAGAGGGTAGTAAGTGTATGCGTACCTTTCGATATCGCTGCCCCCGTTGTCAAAAGCCATTCGCGGTGGAGGAGATCGCGCTTGGGCGACCGGTAGAGTGTCCCCATTGTAAGCAAAAGATTCAGATTCCTGTTGCCGATTCGATTCATACCGAGCAATCCGATGCACTACCGACCGGTGGCGAAACTGTGGGGGCAGAAGTCGACCCTGCAGCGATGGATCCGAAGCGATTTGCTGGTTTCTCGACAGCGATAGATGACACGGCCGGTGCGTCTCCGCCGAATAAACCCGCTTTTTCGCCCGATTGCGATGACCATCGACAAAATCTCCAAGCCGGCCTCCCCGATCCAATGGCGCCAGTTGTGCCCGAATCCACCGGTCGCGCGTTTCCGATTCCGAAGGGTGATCCGGCATTCGTCACTGATAAAGTATTGGTGGAAGACCGACCTAAGACAATCGTTTATAAGGGCAAGGTTATCAAGCTGCGACGTTTAAGCGCGGAAGAAAAGCAGCGTCGCCGTTTCCGGCGGCGAGTGGTTATGACCCTGACAGGTGCTCTGGTGCTGATCGCGTATCTCCTGCTGAAAGTGGGGAAAATTTAGTTGCCTCCACTCAAATTTCGGATTGGGCGCGTTGAAATATTGCCTCTGCATCCAAACAAAGATCATTGGTTTGAAATAGGCTTTGGATCGCCGCTTTGTGAATTTTCATTTT
The DNA here is from genome assembly GCA_002480485.1 of Planctomycetaceae bacterium UBA7805. GTDB lineage: Bacteria > Planctomycetota > Planctomycetia > Pirellulales > UBA7805 > UBA7805. The sequence goes on along the minus strand of DLCF01000007.1, from coordinate 957 downwards.
CGTGCCCCCAACGCCGATCGCGCCGTAACATATCGCATCGCCGTATTGCACGCCTCGATCTTGCACCTCAATTCCCTCTACACCAAGTGGAGGTACTGCGTTCAAGTCGATCACAACACGTAAGTCTCTGGACGATTCACGAATGGATGCCGGTAACAGTTGGACGCCCTCGGAGCCTGCGGAAATCACCACGTCGATTTCTTTGATTATCTTCTGTAATTTTTCCAGGGAGTCAATTTGCGTAGGCGACACTTTGGCATCCGGCATACTTTTCCTGATTCGGTGACAAATCTCGGCAGCTCGTTGCTCGCGCCTGGAGCCGGCCAGCACTCGGGCACCCTGGCCAGCCAGCAAACGGCAGACACGTGTGCCAACCGGTCCAGTGGCAGCTAACACAAGCGCGTTTGCCCCGGCCAGGGAGAGGTGGCTGGAGGCAGCTAGAACAGCTGCAGTTGCCGTGGTGTTGCAACCGCCCGAGTCAAGCATCACCGACACGCGGACGGGACCGAAAAAAGTTTCCTGCGTTACCCGCAGCAGAGCCTCTCCGGCCGCGACGTCCGAGCCGCCGATGAAGATTGCGGTATTTTTCAGGCCTTCCCCACCGCGGGTGAACATGGCCCCATGGAGGATCGGCACAACATTTTCAGGCGTGATTGAGTCATAGCGCAAAAGGTGGTCTACGCCTGCGTCAGCCGCAACAATACTGTCGAATGAACTGGGCAGAGCATCAGTATCGAGTTGAATAAGAATTTTTGGGGCAGCCATGAAGTAATGAGATTTCCTTTCTTGCTTAAACAATAACAATCGCATGGTAACAACCGCGGCAGTCCCGTGGCAGCGTAGCGGTTATAGCGATCGGGAGGCCATGGATGTAAAAAAGCCAGTAATTTTCGTCGAGTAAACATGGATAGCTTAGGTAAAATCTGCCGATAGGGTAATCCGTAAGCATTAAGTTCT
>DLCF01000066.1 GCA_002480485.1 Planctomycetaceae bacterium UBA7805 | reverse complement strand
AGGCGATCGGTCGGAGCAAACCGCTCTTGGCCGGCCGGCCGTCGATCAGTTCCGAATGGTCGATCGGGCAAACGGCCTCGATCGCCTCGAGCGTCGCTTCGGACGCGGCGAATTGTTTTTCCGGGTTCAACTCGTACAGGTAAAAGCCCTTGGCCTCCCAGTCTTCATGCAGACAAATCGCGATGTCAAACGCAGGCAGGCCGTCGATCCACGCCTTGTGTGCGGCCACCTCCGGGGACTTGAAGTGCCGGTAATCGCGGTTCAGATCGGTGCCGGCCAGGTTCTCGCGCGTGTTGCCGGGGAAGCCGGTCGGATTCAGGCAGGGGCAGAGATACAGGCTGACGTCGCTTGGCCAAGCGTTCGCCTCGAGCATCCCGGCTAGTGCCACCGGGCCGCCCGGTTCATCCCCATGAATGCCGGTTGAAATGTATACCGAAAGCCGGTCGCGCTTGGCCAATCGGCGCAGGCCGTAGAGGGGAAGTTCGCCCGCGCCGGGAAAAAATTCCACTCTCCAGCCGTGTAGCTCTGCCGCTGCGAGGGTACGTTCCAGCACGTCGCTGATGCGAATGGTCTCCCCGAAGTAACCGCCGTTATTTTTGCCGTGCGGTTTAACCATTTAAATTTATTTAACTAGCTAAAACGGTGTTAACGGATTTTTTTTTGGTGATAGTTCTACCCCCATTATGATTTTTAAAATTAGATTTTTCGATAGGGTTTAATCCAAGATCCTTTAACCATCCATCAATAGAGTTTTGGGGCTTGTTGCTGTCGCATTTTTTACTGGATAATTGTTCGGCAAAATCATTGTCCCAGTCAGGGTCAAGACCTAGGTCATTTAGCATCTGTAAATCTTTCTCCACTGGTTGATTTAGCGTTGTTAGATAATTTCCAACCATAAGAGCACTAGCACCTGCGGTGAATACCATGCTCTGCATGTCACGTAAGTTTACTGTGCGACCACCGGCTATCATAATCTCTTTTTGCGGAAGGATAAATCTAAAAACAGCGATAGTTTTGAGAATCTCCATCGGCGGGAGCGGTTCCTGATTTTCCATCGGAGTACCGGGTATGGGGTTGAGGATGTTAACAGGCACTACGTTGGCGTCGATTTCACGAATTTCCATAGCTAAATCCACACGATCTTCGCGTTCCTCGCCCATGCCGATAATGCCGCCTGAGCAAATACTGATGCCGGCGTTTTTTAAGAATTTAATCGTCTTGAGGCGGTCCTCGAATGTGTGTGTCGTGCAGTGCTCTGGGAAAAAACGGCGTGAACTCTCGAGGTTGTGCCCGTAGCAGGAGAGGCCGGCTTCCTTGAGACGGTCGGCAACTTCTTGCGTCTCAATTAGGCCAAGCGATGCATCGGGGCGCGATTTGCCGTTTTCCTTCATCTCGCGGATGCGTTCACAGACTTCGTCGAGCATTGGCCCTTCCTTAAGGCCTCGCCATGCAGCAACCAGTCCAACGGCAGTGACGCTGTTGTCCTTGGCCTCGCTCATGGCGTTCTGTACCGGCTCGGGGTCCACAAAACTGTATCTTGGTGAACCAGTCTGGAAGGCGGCAGATTGAGAGCAAAACGAGCAGTTTTCAGAGCAAGCACCAGCCTTGGCATTGACAATGGAGCAAAGGTGAATCTTGTTGCCCTTGAAGTGTTCCCGGATGCGATTGGCCCATGCAAGTAGGTCCATTATGTCAGCGTTCGACTCGATATTAACCAGTTCAAGTGCCTCCTTGCGGTTGATATTACCACCGTCTAGAATGCGTTGACCTAACTTGGCTAAACGATTCCTAGTCATTAAATTAGTGTTGGCTTTTACCAAAGTCTCACTCATGCGGCCGGCAATTTAGCCAAAACCAAGCTTTTGGCCAAGCGAGTTTGAATCCGGTCAAGCGCTGGCTTACAACCGGCGGAGGTGGCGAAGGATCTATTTGGCAACGACAAAAATCACGACCTAGCCGGGCTGTTGAAGCGGTTCTTCGGCTACGAGTCGTTTCGGCCGCTGCAGGAGGAGGCGATGCACGAGGCCTTGTCCGGGAACGACACATTCGTGCTGATGCCGACCGGTGGTGGCAAATCGCTTTGTTACCAGTTGCCGGCTTTGGCCAAGGGCGGATTGACTATCGTTGTCTCGCCGCTGATCGCGCTGATGAAGGATCAGGTCGACGCACTTGAGGAGGTCGGTGTGTCGGCGACCTACCTGAACTCCTCTCTTTCCGCCGCCGAGTCGCGCGAGCGCTTGGCCAAACTGTTCAACGGTGAGTACCGCCTGCTGTACGTTGCGCCGGAGCGGCTGATGCTGCCGAAAATGCTTGACCGCTTGGCCAGATGGCAGCCGGGGTTGATCGCCATTGACGAGGCTCACTGCATCAGCGAGTGGGGTCATGACTTTCGCCCGGAGTATCGGCAGATCGCCACACTGCGCGGCCGTTTTCCCGAGACACCGGTGATGGCGCTGACTGCCACTGCGACCGATCGCGTGCGGGAGGACATCGTCACGCAATTGCAGCTTCGCAATCCGA
>DLCF01000146.1 GCA_002480485.1 Planctomycetaceae bacterium UBA7805 | reverse complement strand
GTCGGTCGTCTGGTAGTATGCGTAGCGAACCTCGCGCCGCGTGAGATGAAATTCGGAACCAGCGAAGGGATGGTTGTTGCTGCTGGTCCGGGCAAAGCCGAAGTTTTCCTCCTTAGCCCCGACACCGGTGCAAAGCCGGGACAGCGTGTGCACTGAAGTATCGTCGACATGGTGATCTTCCCGTTCGTCGAAATCTGTCGAATTCAGATTTATAAAAAAGGTGGTGGCACCTTGCAGTGCCACCACCCTCCGACTCGAGGAGCATCAGTGGGCCTGAATATTAATCTGTCGCGGCTTGGCCGAGGCCACCTTTGGAACACGGATCGTTAGAACGCCCGCCTCTAGGTTGCCTTCAACATGCTCGACATCAATTTCAAACGGAAAGCGAATGACTCGTTCAAAATTGGCCACATTCCGATCGCGCCGTTCGCGATGCAAATAACTCTTGTCAGCCGTGGTCAGTAGCTCGGACTCATCTGGTGCCTTGGACGAATGCTCTTCCTCGCCCGCCGATCGTTCCAGCTTAAGATCGCGACCGATGGCCGAAATCTTAACATCACGCTCGCTTAGCCCGGGAATGTCCATGGCGACAACGTAATCTTTGCTCTCTTCCCAGACATCGACTGCCGGATGTCCGCGTCGTCCGCTTATGCTTGGGATCGAATCCTGCTGGCTTCCAAACACGTCAGCAATCAACTGATCCATGTCGGTGCGGAAAGCGAGTGCTGGACTAAGACATTGAGAATTTATACGTAACATGGCATGGTCCTCCTTTGATGCTGTGTTGGATAATTGTCGGGATTTGGCATTGCCGACCGTGACGGCTTACTGCCATTGCTCAACTCTTCACTTTTCAACGTTTTCAGGTTCCTCAGCGAGTGAATTAAACTGAGGGACTGGGCAGATACCATAGGAGCAACCATCGTGCCGCATGCGAAAAATATACTTAAATCATTTAACAGTAATTCTTTATAGATTTTCTGTCGTGCATAAACCTTGCCGGGATACTGCCATTTTGGCATTTTTTGGGGGTCTGTCGTAATACTGCCATTTTGACATATATTCATTTACATTCGCCGCTTTTGGCGTTAGCTAAATGTAACGATCACCCGCAGCAACGCCCCGCGAGCATGACTTCCGCCGCGTAGGTTGATCTATTTGTTGGCCTAAAAGTAATGCTGTTGAGGATTGCCAGTTACCGTTCTATACTCACCCGTTTATTCGAATAGATCTCTGCGCTGAGTTACAGGCTATGCCGGGGCAGAGAGCGAAGCCATCCAATAAACTGCCATGCGTTTTACGTTGGTCGACCGCATACTGGAAATTCAGCCAGGACAAGAGATTACCGCGGTCAAGAATCTTTCGCTCGCAGAAGAGTATTTGGCCGATCACTTTCCACTCTTCCCTGTGTTACCTGGCGTTTTGATGCTCGAAGCAATGACTCAGGCAGGAGCTTGGTTAGTGCGTCACGATGAAGACTTTGCACACAGCATTGTGGTTTTGAAGGAAGCGAGAAACATCAAATATGCTGACTTCGTGGAACCCGGTTTTCAGCTGGTCGTTAACGCAAAACAAATAAAACAGGATGCAAATACAACTACTTTTAAAACGATTGGTTCAGTCGATGGAAAAACACACGTGAGTGCGCGACTGATCCTTGAGCGTTACAATCTGGCTGAATCCAACTCGGACGACGCCTCGTTAGACCGTCGAACAATCCATGAGTTACGTAAACTTTTTGAACGACTTTATCGTCCAGCCAGTAAAGAGGAATTGCAGCAGCTGGCAAGTTGAATCACAATGATCGCGTGTTAATTGCATTGAGAAATGCAAAAATCGCACTTTGAAAAGATAAGTTGCGGGACGAACGCACGTTTATAAATTCCAAAAGAATTAAGATTAGAATCGTACTTCAAAACAAGGAGAGGAACCTTTTCCATGCCGTCCAAAGAAGAAGTTTTTGAAAAAGTTAGAGAGTCGCTGGTCGATGCCCTGGGTGTTGATGATGACGAGGTGACCCCGGAAGCCACGCTTGTGGGAGATTTGGGTGCCGAATCGATTGATTTTTTGGACATCGTTTTCCGACTTGAAAAAAGCTTCGACATCAAGATTCCGCGTGGAGAGCTTTTTCCTGAGGACATTCTTACCAATACCGATTACGTGGTTGATGGCAAGATTAATGCTGAGGGACTCACGGAATTGAAAAAACGTATGCCCTTTGCAGACCTCAGCGAATTCGAAAAAAATCCGGTTGTTCAAGAGTTTGCAACTTCGCTCACCGTTCAGGACATGTGCAACTATGTGGAGAGCAAAGTCTAAGAATTGGGGTCGAGGGCGAAGACCATGCGATGGTTTTGGATTGATCGTTTCACGGAACTAGTAAGTGGCGAAACAGCGACAGCGATAAAAACTATATCGCTTTCCGAGGAGCACCTTCATGATCATTTTTCCGGCATTCCCACCATGCCGAATTCGCTAATTTTGGAGGGCATGGCCCAGACGGCAGGCATGCTTGTGAGTCAGTTTAACGCCTTTAAAGAGAGGGTGATTCTGGCGAAAGTTCCACGCTTGGTGTTTCATTGCCGCGGTGTACCGGGTGATACGCTGACTTACCGTGCAAAATTGGAGGCGATAGAAGAAACCGGGGCCCGCGCGATCACGACCAGTCATATTGGTGAGCGCATCCAGGCAGAAGCGGAAATTTTATTTGCCCACATTGACCGCGAGACCGCGCATCGCCCTCTGTTTGAGGGTGAAGATTTTGGCGATTTACTCAAATCACTGCGGATTTTTGAGGTGGGACGCAATCCAGATGGATCGCAATTGAATTGTCCAGAGCATCTTCTTTCTAAGACTTAAATTTCACCGCATAAAAAGTAATTCCATGGAACGACGTGTTGTAATTACAGGTATGGGGTGCATTACACCCTTAGGAACGCAGCCCGAGCAGCTTTGGAGCCGACTGCAAGAAGGCGAATCTGGTGTCGGGTATACCCAGGCGTTTGACGCAAGCGAATTTCCGACAAAATTCTCCGCGGAAGTGCTGGATTGGAGCATTGCGGATGAAGGGGAAGATCCTGAGTTATGGGGTACCCGCGGAAGACACTCGAACTTTGCGGCAGGAGCCGCCAAACAAGCCGTCTTAGCTTCTGGTATAGCGGGCAAGGTCGATCCATTGCGATTCGGAGTTTATTTAGGGAGTGGGGAGGGACAGCAAAATTTCGATGCTTTCGCCAGGATGATTTTGGCGGCCATGGATGGCGAAGACGATGTGTTAGACGTGGCTGCGTTCGTCAAAAAAGGTATTGAGATACTGAATCCGGTCGATGAACTGGAACAAGAACCTAATATGCCGGCAGCTCATTTGGCAAGCATGTTTGATGCGCAAGGTCCCAATACAAATTGCCTCACCGCATGCGCCGCGAGTAGCCAAGCTATCGGCGAGGCGCGTGAATTAATCCGGCGAGGGGATGTCGATGTCATGCTTTCCGGTGGAACCCATAGCATGATTCATCCGTTTGGAGTTACGGGATTCAATCTTCTGACTGCACTCTCAACCCGCAACGACAATCCCCAGGCCGCCTCGCGACCTTTTGATCGCGATCGTGACGGGTTTGTGCTTGGTGAAGGGGCAGCAATGCTGGTGCTTGAGGAATTGGAACACGCACGGGCACGCGGAGCAAAGATTTACGGGGAAATCAAAGGATACGGATCGACGGCGGATGCGTTCCGTATCACAGATACCCACCCGGAGGGCCGTGGTGCGATTCGTTGCATCCAATCCGCTATGCAAGACGCGGGTATTAATGCAGAGCAAATTCAATATATCAATGCCCACGGAACTGGTACCAGCGTTAACGACAAGGTGGAAACGCTGGCTATCAAAAAGGCACTCGGCGAGACTGCTTACAAAATACCCGTTTCAAGTACAAAAAGTATGATGGGGCACTTAATCGCAGCGGCGGGAGCGACAGAGGTAATCGTTTGCCTGCTTGCAATGCGCGATGGTGTTTTACCCCCGACAATCAATTATGAGAATCCGGATCCGGAATGCGATCTGGACTATATTCCCAACGAGGCGCGGCAATCGAGTTGCGAGTACGCTCTGTCGAATAGCTTTGGCTTTGGTGGACAAAATATCTCGCTAATCCTCGGACCACCCTGCTAGATGTTTCTGATTCAACCAGGGGATCTCGGTCTCATTCAGGGACCGATGGTTTGTGGCTGATCCAACAGAAAATCGCGCGGCCCGCGCGTCGTGTAGTATGGGTATGTGACTGCTGCCGTCGGCGGACCAGCAGGCCCCACGAACGCCCGCGGATTTTGTGGGCACCCTGCTCCCAGCACACGGCCCATTGGTCCGCATGGTTCTCCATAAGCGGTCATTCCGTGTCCCCCGCTGCCGAACATACCACAATGATTGCAACCACCGTTGCAGCCATTTCGGCAACCCATATTTGCTTTATGAGCGCATCCAACAAAACAGATACACAGGATAACAGGGAGGAAACTGTACAAGATTTTCTTCATTGTCCTTGAACCCTTTACCGGAAACCATGAAGGGATAACGGCCTGTCCCTGTGACGAGCCAAAACCGACGGTACAGACCGCGAGCTAACCTTCCTTTTTGGATATCGACGGAATAATCGACAGAATCCAGCCAATCGCTAAAAACCAAACAGCTAAGGGAGCCTTTTTCGCATGGAAAGACGAGGTTTTGGAATGTTGAAGCGTCTTTGAAAATTGGCTTAGGGCATCCGCCGGTCCTGCCATTGAACGCTTAGAGAGAGCGAGAACGAGCGTATATGCTAGCATCGTTCTGCGATGCTTCAGCTTTTTTTATGTCATCCGACTTAAATTCTACCTGCTTGTTGGACTCGTTTTTGGCTGCTACGGTTGAATTCCATGGTTGCCACAATTGAGTATATTGAAGAGACTATCGAAACGCTGAGCAAGGCACATCAAGCCAATGCCATGACCGAATCTCGGTTGGGCAATGTCATTGAATTAAATACTTCCTTTGGCGACGAAGTAATGGTGACCGCTGATCTTCA
>DLCF01000056.1:9503-13488 GCA_002480485.1 Planctomycetaceae bacterium UBA7805 | reverse complement strand
CGCGATCAACTGCTCGAAATGATCCGCACGCGCGGTTTTGCTGCACTGCCGGATTTGGCCGGCGCGCTGGCCGTGTCTGAGTCAACGATCCGTCGCGATCTGGAGTACCTCGAGGACTTGGGGCAAGCGCAGCGTACACACGGCGGCGTGTTCTACACCGGAGAGAGTCCCGAATTTCCGCACTTCCGCGATCGACAGCAGACGCATTGGGACAAGAAGCGTGCGATTGCAACGATGGCCGCTACGCTGGTGGAAGATGGCGAAACGGTATTACTCGATGGCGGCAGCACCACCTATGAGGTGGCGCGTCTGCTTTTGGGGCGCCCGCTGCAAGTGGTCACCAACTCGATGCCAGTTGCGAATCTGCTGGCTTCATCAGCCGACTGTGACCTCGTGCTGATCGGTGGCAATGTTCACTTCCGCACCGGGGTCACCATGGGGCCGTTTGCCAATGTGATGCTGCGAGATTTAAACGTTCGTCACACGATTTTGTCGGTTGCAGCGGTTAATCAGCGCGGATTTTTTAACAGCAATATCCTTCAGGTCGAAACACAGCGAGCTATGCTTGCTGCGTGTGATGAGCCGATCATCGTCGCCGACAGCACCAAATTCGGGAATAGCAGCCTCTCACGGCTTTGCGCCTTGGATGAGGTTTCCCGGTTAGTTGTTGACGCAGAGGTTACAGGCCGTTGGAGAGAGCGTATTGAGCAAGCGGGTGTTCAACTCCACATTGCGCCGTTCAACGCAGAAAAAAATAAAGAGAGTGCCTGATGAGCATGAAAACAGCCACGGCAATGGGAAAGCCCCAGAAATCGATCGATCGTTTGGCGATCGAGCGGATCGTACGAGAACTCATTAATAACGGTGAGGCAAGTCTGAGTCCGACACCGAAAAGCGGAGAATTGGTAGTAAGTATCTCAGCCCGCCATTGCCATCTGACGGATGCGGACGTGGAGACGCTGTTCGGGCCCGGGAAGACCCTCACGCCGATGAAGGATCTCTATCAGGATGGATTTTACGCTGCCGAAGAAACGGTGATGGTGGTGGGGCCACGGAAACGGATGTTGCCGGCAGTCCGGATTTTAGGGCCGACTCGGCCGGCGAGCCAAGTTGAATTAGCATTCACCGACGCTATTTCCCTGGGACTCGACATTCCCGTTCGGGCGAGCGGCAAAATTGACGGCACGCCCGGATGCGTGCTGGTGGGACCAGCTGGCGTTGTGGAACTGACGCAGGGAGTGATTCGTGCTGAGAGACACGTGCATATGGGGCCAGCCGATGCGGATCGCTACGGTGTTAGCGACGGTGAACGAATTGATCTGGTGGTCCACTCTTCATGCCGCGCGATTCTTACCGATCTTTTAGTTCGGGTGGATAATGCGGCAAAGCTGGAGGTGCATATCGACACAGACGAGGGTAATGCGGTGGACCTGCAGCACGCGACAAAGTGCGAATTGGTTTCACCATCTTCGAGGAGCTGATTTTATTTTTGTTTACTTTTTGATGAGGAGATGCTTGTTATGGCGAAGGTACATGAAGCACTCGGCATGATTGAAACTCGTGGTTTCATCTGCCTGGTTGAAGCTACCGATGCGATGATGAAAGCAGCCAATGTCGATTTTCTAGGCTGGGAAAAAGTAGGTTCCGGTTTAGTTACGGCATTCGTCACAGGCGATGTTGCTGCCGTAAAGGCTGCGACGGATGCCGGCGCAAATGCTGCAGGTCGTATCGGTGAGGTGGTCAGCGTTCAGGTTATTCCGCGGCCTCACGGCGACATTGATGTAGCGCTCGGTTCAGTCGCGGGCTAAAAGCACAATTAATAAGAAACCATTTCATTTATTGATTGGAGAATACGTTATGGAACATGCAATTGGAATGATTGAAACTCGCGGCTTGGTGCCGTTGGTGGAGGCGAGTGACGCTATGGCCAAAGCGGCTAATGTCGAAATCCTCAAGCGGGTCCAGATTGGCGGCGCCTACATGACGACGGTAGTAAAAGGCGATGTCGGCAGCGTTCGCGCAGCGGTCGAGGCCGGTGCAGCCGCAGCATCACAAATGGGAGAGCTGATTTCGAGTCACGTGATCCCGCGTCCTGCCGAAGGATTACTCGAAGCCTATCTGGACTGAGTTTCGGAAACTTATCTGACCGCAGGATGCACGCGTATGAATATTCTGGTGGCAAACCTCGGTTCGACCAGCTTTAAATATCGGCTCTACAGGATGCCGGAAGCAGTCGAACTTGCCCGAGGTAGCATTGAAAGAATTGGGTCAGCGGAGAGTCGGAGCATGGTGAGTATCGGAGAATATCGCAATGAAGTTGTCGCTGGTGTGCCCGATCATGCGGCCGCCGTGCGGCAGTGCCTTACGCAATTGACCGATACTGATCACGGCTGCCTAGCGAAAGCGGATGAGGTAGCTGCCATAGGATTTAAAGCGGTGCATGGTGGGCGAATCTCTGGGGTGCAACGAATCGATGAGGCATTGCTTGAGTCGATGGCAGAAATGAATGATGTTGCGCCCGCACATAATCCGCCCTACATCGCTGCCATGCGGCAATTGTCCAGGCAGTTGCCAGAGATTCCGCTAGTTGCTGCGTTTGAAACAGGTTTTCACCAAACGATACCGAGAGCAAACGCTACTTATGCGATTCCCCAGGATTGGGATCGAGATTTGAACATCCGGCGATTCGGATTTCACGGTGCGAGTCATCGGTACATTGCCCAGCGGGTGGCAGAAAAATTTACTCGTAATGACTTACGAATTATCTCGTGTCATCTGGGCGGTTCGAGCAGTCTAACGGCAATTCGCAATGGACAAAGTGTGGCGACCAGCATGGGAGCCAGTCCCCAGTCTGGGATTTTACAAAACAATCGGGTTGGTGACTTTGACCCTTTTGTTCTGCCGCTCATTATTCGACACACTGGCCTCACCCTCGAGCAGGTATTGGAAACGTTGGCGAGTGGCGGCGGCTTGCTGGGAATCAGCGGAAAAAGTGGCGATGTTCGTGATCTAGAAGAAGCTGCTGCGGCAGGAAGCTCAGAATCGCAACTCGCGCTCGATACATTCGTCGCAGACATCCGCAAGTACTTGGGTTGGATGTTGGTAGAACTCGGTGGCACTGATGTAATCGTTTTTACCGGCGGCATTGGCGAGAACAGCGCAGCGGTGAGGTGGGCCGTTTGTCGGGATCTCGCGGAGTTGGGGATTGCCCTGGATGAAACTAAGAATCGGGATGCGGTCGGTGAGGCTTTTATTGACAACGACCAAAGTCACACCAAAGTTTTGGTCATGCCCACCAATGAGGAGATTGTGGTTGCCTCTCAAGTGTTTGCCGTACTCAAAGAGAATTATACCAAAAACGGAGATACGAACTGATGTTTGTCGCAAAAGTTACAGGCTCTGTTGTTTCTACGCAAAAGGTGCCGGTGATGGTGGGCCAGAAGTTGATGGTGGTCGAGCCTTACCGTCTCGATGTAAAGAAACGGGAATCTCTCGCTGCTACGGGTAGGACGTTTATCGCAGTCGATACGATCGGTGCTGGCGAGGGTGATTATGTTCTTATCACACAGGGGTCGAGTGCACGCTTAACCGAAGAAACGCAAAAGTTACCGATCGATGCGGTGATTGTAGGTATTGTCGATACGGTCCATGTGGACACGGGGTGTGTATACAACCGGGAATCGTAAAAGTCTGGACACTACGGAAATATAAAAGGGAGTCGTATGCAGGTTACTGAACAAGCTATTCGGGATGTCGTAGGCCAGGTCTTAGCGCAGATGGGCCATTCGGGTTCGCCTGGAGCCGCAGCGGCAAACTTGAGCAAAGATTGTAATTGCCCTGAGGAGAGTGGCCGCCACTGTCAGTGTGACGATAAAAAAACGGAAGGCGTCTACACCGGTCGTTATGGATTGTTTACCGATGTCGATGAGGCAGTCACCGCGGCAACCCACGCTTTCGAGCAGTTGTCGATGCATTCGGTGGAAGA
>DLCF01000056.1:0-9170 GCA_002480485.1 Planctomycetaceae bacterium UBA7805 | reverse complement strand
TATCGGTCACATTCGTCGGATTTCGATTGAACAGTGCGAAGAGCTCGGCACGATGGAAATGCGCGAAACTAAAATCGGTCGCCTGGAACACAAGATTGAAAAATTGAAAACACTGGGTGAAAAAACTCCTGGAGTCGAGTTTTTATCAAGCCAGATTTTTAGTGGCGATCATGGTCTTGCAGTCATTGAACATGCTCCTTTCGGCGTAATCGGAGCAATCACACCCGTGACTCACTCCTTGCCCACGATCACCGGAAATGCGGTAAGTATGATTGCCGGAGGCAATACGTTGGTGGTCAATCCGCATCCGAGCGGTCGTAAGGTTGCCGCAGAGGGGGTCCAGCGATTCAACCGCGCAATCTACGAGGATCTCGGGATTGATAATCTTATCTGCGTGATCACCGAACCGACGCTTGAGAGCGCGGATGCCATCTTTAATCACAAAGGCGTAAAATTGATTTGTGTGACCGGGGGTCCGGCCGTTGCCCGCGCAGCGCTAAACAGTGGCAAACGCGCCATTGTTGCGGGCCCCGGCAACCCGCCGGTGGTTGTAGATGAGACTGCCGATTTGCCACGGGCCGCTGCAGCTATGATCGCAGGGGCATCCTACGACAACAACCTCCTCTGCATCGCAGAAAAAGAAGTATTTGCGGTCGATTCAATTTTTGATTTGCTTCTCGAGGAGATGGAAAAGGCAGGTGCCGTGCGGTTAAGTGCCAGTGAGGTGACGCAGTTGACTGCTCTGGCGATTCAAACAGTAGGCGAAGGTAATCAAAGGCACGATGTTCCTGTAAAAGAATTTTTAGGACAGGATGCTGCGGTGCTTGCAAAAGCCATCGGCAAACAGGTTCCCGCGGATACGCCTTTGCTATTTGGTGAGGTGGACGACAGCAATCCCTTTGTTCCGGTCGAGCAAATGATGCCCTTCCTGCCTTTTGTCCGCTGCCGCAACTCGGATGAGGCGATCGCCAAAGCCCAGGAATACGAACATGGTTTCCGGCATACAGCAATTATCCACTCGAATAATGTGCGGAATATGACGCGCATGGGAAGATTGATGGACACCACGCTGTTTGTAAAAAACGGACCGTGCATGTCCGCGCTGGGCTTGGGCGGTGAGGGATACCTCTCGTTCTCAATCGCGACCCCGACCGGCGAGGGCGTCACATCGCCACTGACCTTCACTCGCGAGCGGCGTTGCTCGCTGATCGAAGACTTGTGCATCTTGGGGAAATAGGGATTTTAAATGCAATTTGCTCGTGTCCTCGGTGCAGCCACTGCAACAGTTAAGCATTCCTCATTGGAGGGTTGGCGGTTGCTCGTCGTAAGGATTTTACAGCGTGATGCTACTTCGGCGGACGGCGATCCTGTTTTGGTGGTCGATGCCCACGGCGCGTCAGTCGGATCGCGTGTGATGATTACTAGTGATGGAGAGGCAGCTCGCACGCTGGTCGGTGATGATCAAACACCGATCCGTTGGACCGTGATGGGAATTTGTGACGAATGAAACTGTCTGCGGCAGAAATTGAAGAGGTGGTCCGTGAGGTCCTTCTTCGGATTGGCGCAAGTCCGCAGACGAAAACGGTGGAAAACGAAAATAAAACGTTGCTGGAAATCGGAGATCGTGTGGTAGCTACAACGCATTTACTCGAGATTGCAGAGCATGCGACGGTCCGCATCCCGGCCTCGTCGATCGTGACGCCCGCGGCCCGTGATTTGGCAGCTGAGCGACAGATTCATCTGGAGCGAGCGAGTAAAATCGACTTGGCAACATCCTCCCGATGGATTCATGAGGTTGGCCATTTTGCAGACAAAGTAACGCAACTGGCGGCAGAGGAATTTAAAACAGCGGCACCGCAAAAGAGCGTGACAACCGAACTAGCGATAAAGAATCTGGTAGTCCAATTACGCGACCGAAAAGCGGGTCGCGGCGTGCTGCTAACGCCGGATGTCGATTACGCGATTTGCCTGGCGAACCGCTCGTCGTCTGTGCGGGCAATCGGCTGGGATCAACCAGTTCGATTAAAACGGGCGATGGCTGATCTTGCTGCGAACTTGCTAGTAGTTGATCCAAGGCAAACCGCGACGAGTGCTCTGCTGGGCGGGATCCGACTTTTTTTCTCCGCATCGCAATTCGACCCGCCCTCCCCCCTGAATCAAAATTCACCTGGGATCATTTGAGTTTTTGGAAAATTACCGATGCGTATTGCTGAAATTATTGGAACCGTCACCTTGAGTCGCTGTCACCGGTCACTCGGTGGTTGTACCCTGCGGCTCGCTGTACCGCTCACCGAAGCGGAGTTAGCTCATGGGGCAACTCCGTCTGGAGAGGAACTCGTGCTGTGCGATCAACTTAGTGCAGGTCTTGGTAGCCGGGTGGCGTTGAGTGAGAGTCGCGAAGCGGCCGCACCGTTTTTTCCGGAAAAGAAACCTATTGACGCGTATAACGCAGCCCTCATCGATCATTTACACCTGGAGGATTCGGACTGATGGAAAATGCTTACAAACGCAAGCAGGAAATATGCGAAATCGGCCAGCGAGTCTATAACAAGGGTTTCGCTGCCGCTAACGACGGAAATATCAGCTATCGATTGAGTGAGAATGAAGTGCTTTGCACACCCACAATGCATTCAAAGGGATTCCTCAAGCCGGAGGATATCTGCCTGATCGATATGAGCGGAAAACAACTGGCGGGAATTAAAAAAAGAAGCAGCGAAGCTCTGTTGCATCTGCAGATTTATAAAGAACGTCCGGATGTTAAGAGCGTTGTGCATTGTCACCCGCCTCACGCCACAGCATTCGCAATTGCACGTGAGCCGATTCCCCAATGTGTGCTCCCCGAGGTAGAGGTTTTTCTGGGGGACGTGCCGATCAGTCAATATGAAACACCCGGAGGGCAAGCGTTTGCGGATACGATTATTCCACTAGTGAAAAAAACCAATGTGGTGATTCTTGCCAACCACGGAACGGTGAGCTGGGGCGAGGATGTCGAACGGGCATACTGGTGGACCGAAATATTGGATGCCTACTGCCGAATGTTGATGCTGGCAAAATCGATCGGTCGCGTGAATTATCTTTCGGCGGAGCATACACGTGAATTATTGGACCTGAAGTCAAAATGGGGTTTTACCGACCCGAGGAACGATGACGAAATGCAGGATTGCGATCTCTGTGGGAATGATGTATTCCGAGATTCGTGGCAGGTTGCCGGCGTGCAGCGAAATGCTTTCGACGCCCCGCCGGCCGCAATCGGGCGGAATGGCTCGAGGGCAGCAGTAGGGCATGCCCCTACGATTCAGTCGGGCGTAGATCAGGAGCAGCTGATTGAAATGATCACCGACAAGGTCATGGCTGCCATGAAAAGCAATTAGAAAAATACCATGTGAAATGGTGGCAATACGACATGCGCGGCTGCATTTGTCGACAGCAGATCAGCCGCCTTTTTTCGGTCTTAGGGTGTGCTTTACAGCCTTGTCCGCTCGCCCCTAAAGGATTAGACTTGATTCCTTGAATTAAGTGCAGCAGGCGGCAGGGATGCAGCGCGGATCTCCTCTTCTATGACGTTCAGTGGAAACAGGCGAAGCGATGAAAAAAGATATCCACCCCGAATATTTTGAGACCGATGTCAAATGCGGTTGTGGGAACACCTTTCAAACGCGGAGTACCCGCAAAGAGTTAAAGGTAGATATCTGTAGTGCCTGCCACCCTTTCTATACGGGTAAGCAGAAATTCGTCGACTCAGAGGGACGGATTGAAAAATTCAAGACAAAGTTTGCGGGTTCCGGATATGCGAGCCTGAAACGCAACAAAAAGAAATCGGGCAAATAGGTTGAGCCCGTCGAGCACTGCAGCAGTTGGCAGTCCGCGACCCGCGCAAGGAAGCGGGCCAACAACCCACACTGATTTTGTCGACGCGACCACTCCGTACCAAGACGCTTGATAAAAGGAGATTTCGCCGATGCGCGAAATGCTGGATGCGAAACTGAAGCGATTCGAGGAATTAGAGCAACAGCTGGTCGATCCCGACGTCCTTGCAGATCCTAGTCGTGTCGCTGCCGTTTCACGCGAACACGGGTCGCTGGCGCGGCTAGCGGGGAAGTATCGTCGTTTCAAGCAAATTAACGAGGAGATTGCAGAAACTTCGACGCTGATCGAGGGTGACGATCTAGAGATGCGGCAGTTGGCCGAGGCGGAAATTCCGGCGCTCAAAGAGGATCGTGAGACAGTATGGAATGAATTACTCGACCTAACGGTTGGTGGTGAAGATGCAAACCGAACCCGGATTGTGATGGAAATACGTGCTGGCACGGGGGGTGACGAAGCCGCACTATTTGCTCGCGATCTCTACGAAATGTACAAACATCATGCGGAGACAAAAAACTGGAAGGTTCAAATCATGGACCATAGCCCGACCGAACTTGGCGGGTTTAAAGAGATCTCTCTGGCATTGGAGGGCGAGGGGGTCTTTCGGGAGCTTCAGTATGAAAGTGGTGGTCATCGGGTGCAGCGGGTCCCCGATACGGAAACAAAGGGGCGCATTCACACCTCCGCCGCCACCGTTGCGGTGATGCCGGAACCAGAGGATGTGGAAATCAATCTGAAGCAGGATGATTATCGAATTGATAAATTCCATGCCAGCGGCCCCGGTGGACAACATGTGAATAAGACTGAATCGGCGATTCGTCTGACCCACCATGAATCGGGCATCGTTGTGCAATGCCAGGACGAAAAAAGTCAACATAAAAATCTCGCTAAGGCACTACGTGTCTTAAAGACTCGATTGTATGAGGCCCGACGTCAAGAAGAAAATCAGAAACGAGCCGACGCTAGGCGTACACTGGTCGGTTCCGGTGACCGGTCGCAACGGATTCGCACCTACAATTTCCCGGAAAATCGTGTGAGTGATCATCGTATTAACTTAACGCTTTACAAGCTTGACAACATTATCGCGGGTAATCTTCAGCCGGTTACCGATGCGTTGATCGAGCACGATCGCACTACCCTTCGGAGTTCCATGGGAACGATCGAGTAAATCCGCGTTGGCAGGAGGCGTCATTTGAACAAGCCGGACGAGGAACCCTGGTCGATCCTTCGCCTCCTTGATTGGACGACGCGATACTTGAGCAACAAAGGCTCAGAGAGCTCACGTCTTGATGCTGAAGTACTTCTTGCAAGCGTGCGAAAATGCGCGCGGATTGAACTGTATACAGCGTTTGACGAAATCGCAGATGCCGAGACTCGAACCGCTTATAAAAAGCTCGTTCAGCGACGAGCGGCTGGAGAACCGGTTGCTTATCTTGTCGGGCATAAAGAATTTTACTCGCGTGACTTCAAGGTCACACCGGCCGTGCTGATTCCCCGCCCTGAAACAGAGTTTGTGGTGATTGCTGCGGTCGACTACGCAAAGCAGCAAGGCTGGTCGCGCGATTTACGGATTGCGGATATTGGCACCGGGAGCGGTATCCTCGCCATTACACTGGCGAAAGAGAGGCCGGGTTGGGCTGTCGTGGCCACCGACGTTCAGGAAGATGCGATTGCTGTGGCCGATGAAAATGTGCGGGCATTTAGCCTGGCTTCACAGATAGAGTTACGGAAGGGGGCCTTTTTTGCGTGTGATACAGAGGCCGACCAGTTTGATATTGTGGTCAGTAATCCGCCATACGTCACCCGTAAGGAATATGAAGCCTTACCCGAGACCGTCCGCGTTTATGAACCCGAGGTTGCTTTGGTTGGGGGCGAAACCGGAACGGAGATTATCGAGCAACTGCTAGAGCAGTCGGCGATTCGGGTTCGAGCGACCGGGGCCATCATCATCGAAATCAGTCCGATGATTGAGGTGGCGGTTAAGGCGTTGGTGGATTGCCATCCGGCATGGCGACTTCATCAAGTCCTTAAAGATCATGCCGGACACAGTCGAGTGGTAGTTGCCGTGCACGATTAAATCCGCTCTGGGGCACGACCCATTCCCATGATCGTTGCCTTAACGATTTGCAACATCACTGACTATCCGCAGCTTCACCGCCCAAGCTCCTTGTGGCCTTCCAGGTATTCCATCGCGTGAAAGCCGCCTCGCGCTGCTTGGGAGAGATAAAACCCATGGAACCTGCCTGAAACAGCGTCTGCTTGTTAGGACGGATATGCGTGAATCCGAAATCCTTCGGATTTTGACCATGTAAATGGATTGTAGTGGCCAGTGCTACATCTCGAATCAGTGGTTGAAAACCATTTCCTCGTCGGTTGTTGACCGGTTGCTCGTTGGACAGATAGGGAACCAGCATGGAGATGTGTTCTTGATCACCGAGTTTTGCAATCGCGAGCATTGCATTTTGCAGTACATATGGTTGGGGATTTTTTTCGCGAACGATCATTTCCGCCGGAACTAGCCCCTCCGTCAGGTTGTACTGCATGGAGAGCCAGAGCATCTGATATGCCAGCGATGTGCCGGCAGACCGCCTGACGAAGTGCCCCACCAATCGGCGATGCGGTGTGCTCCGATTGGAATCACCATCCACGGTTTCCATCAGATTTTGCGTCAGGCCTGAATAATTCATCAACTGAAAGAGTTTTTGCGCAGTTTGCTCATCGAGATCCGTCGTATGATTAGCGGCCACAATCAACAAGGCCATGACGCTGCCGACGGACGTTACCGAGCTAGTCCCCGGTCCGCTGCTTCCACTGGGGTTACGGCCCGGATTACGGATCAACTTGTCGTATAATGTTTGCGTCCGACTGCGAAGTGCCTGACTACTATAGCTGGCATCCTGAGACAAAGATTCAAGTAGCACTGGTTCAGCAAGTACCGCATCAACGAAACTGTCCTGCGATTCGGTATCATCGCCAACGTGCTCGCTGTAAAATGACCAACCTGGTAGCGGAGGCGACACGGCCTCGGGGCCCGCCTTAGAGAATTGACGAATTTGGTGGTAGAGTCGCTCGGTCAGAATGTGCTGCAAGATATGTCGCGCTGACCGGCGAGTCTCGGGGTCCGAGTTTGAGAGCGCATCAATTAGTGCTGTCTCAGCAGGGCCGCCGATCTGCAGCAATTGTTGCTCGGCCCGCGTACGCACCGAAAACGAGTGATGCGATAAATCGTCGATGGCCCGCGCAATCATCTCGGTATCGGCGGCAATCAAGCTACCGGCATTCAGCAATAGGAGGCTGGCGAAGCCGACTACAGTCAAAGGGCTCAGATGGGGCGCACCGGAACGGGGTAAATCGTGTGCCATCGTGAATTTTCTGAAAACCAAGAAAAAAATGACTTAAGATTCTATTTTATGCATGTTTTTTGTCCCCCGTCCAGTAAACACATTGGGAATCCACTGCGAGAACCCCGCGACCTTACCGCCCGTGAGCGTTGCGCCGAATTTTCCAAATTTTATTGACAATTGACTTGCCAGATTCTGGTAGTACGGTTACGATTCGATTCATAGGGATTTGTGGCCGCTTGCAGCCGATTACTGCTAAAGTGCCGACACCGTTTGGGGAAAAACTCCTGTAGGTGTCACGATAGCAAACACGACATGCAACGAGCCGCAATCCTGTGGATTGCGGCTTTTTTTGTGCCCGTTTTTGCACAGTAAAGCCGCCCCATTTTAAGCGATGGCCCATGAGGTTGCCTCTCGGGACCCAGGGAAAAGGTATTGCAAGGACAGGAGCCGAACCATGAACCAACTGCAGCGAATCACAGCTTTGAAAGATCAAACGGAGTTCAGTTTGTACGCACCGACTCAAGATTCGCAACAGACGGAGTTGCAGAATCTGTCCACGGTTGCGGTCCACGCCGGTGAGGCGCGTGAAAAGTATGGCAGCGCGATTACCGACCCCATATTCTGCAGCTCTACCTTCACGTTTACTGATACCCAGGCAGTGATTGACTATATCGAGCAAAAACAGACTCGGGCCGAATATGGTCGTTATGGGTCGCCGGGTGAGAAAGTTGTCGAGACCAAACTTGCCACGCTCGACGGAGCTGAAGATGCAGTGCTATTTAGCAGTGGAATGGCGGCAGTGACTGCCTTGTTACTCACCAAGTTGCAAAGTGGCGATGAGGTAATTTTCTTTGACGAATGTTATCATCGCACGCGACAGTTCTGCACCGAACGACTCGGTCGACTTGGGGTCATCTCTCACCAAGTTCCGACCGGTGACTATCATGCGATGGAAGAAGCCATTAATGGCAACACCCGCTTGTTAATCAGTGAATCACCGACGAACCCACATCTGAGTTGCATCGATGTCGCTCGTTTTGCCGAGATCGGGCATCGAAACGATGTGGAGACGGTGATCGATGCAACGTTGGCCACTCCTTGTAATTTGAAACCAATCGATTTGGGTGTTGATTATGTGTTACACTCCGCGACAAAATATCTCGGTGGCCATAATGATTTACTAGCCGGGTCAATTGCCGGGCCTGCGGAGGGGCTGGCACCCATCCGTAAGACGCGGGGCTTGCTTGGATCGGTAATCTCGCCGCACTGCACATATCTTCTCTCGCGCGGTCTGAAAACGCTCGAATTGCGGATGGATCGTCACAATCAGAATGGTTTAGAAATCGCACGATTTCTGGAAAATCATCCGCGGATCAGTCGTGTTTTTTATCCGGGGATCGAGTCCCATCCCTCTTACCGGCTGGCGACCAAGCAAATGAGCGGCTTTGGTGGTTTGGTGACTTTTGAGGTTGCAAACGCTGATTGGCGACAGACGGCCGATGTGGTTGACGCGGTGAAAATTCCGCGAATTGGCCCAAGCCTAGGGGGTGCCGAGTCCTTGATCGAGCAACCGCTCGTGATGAGCTATTACGAGTGTACGGCGGAGCAGCGGGCCGCGTTCGGGATCACCGATAATATGATCAGAATAGCCCTTGGCATTGAAAATACGACCGATCTGGTCGACGACTTAGCCCAGGCACTTGATGGCTGATTTTTAACAAGATGATCGTCGCGCCGCGATCCAGTTATTTTTTCCAGCCCGCAGCCTCTTCGCCGTCAAGGCGGAGCGTTAGGCATTTGGCGCTTCCCCCAGCCTTAATAAATTCACCTAGATCAGTTTCCATTGGAATCCAACCGAGGTCCGCCAACTGCGCGTGCAGTTGCGGGCACCCTTTACTGGTTATCACTCGGTTGCCAATGACCACTGCATTGCACGCAAATTGTTGGGCCTCGGACCGCTCT
>DLCF01000052.1 GCA_002480485.1 Planctomycetaceae bacterium UBA7805 | reverse complement strand
GTCTTGGCGTGCTCAAGGATGCGATCGCCCTCGACGTCGTCCTGTTCGCCACCGGCGAAGCCGATGGTGGACTCCTTCAATCGCCGATCCACGATCTTGTCGAGGTGCGCGAACGCGCCGCTCACGACGAACAGGATATGTTTAGTGTTGATTGTGTTGCCGCCTTTTTTGCCGCCTCGCGCGCCGTCCATCATCGCCTGGATCTGGCCGGCCATGTCGTGCGGGGCGCGGGCCGGCACCTCGGTTTCCTCCATCAACTTGAGCAGGGTGGTCTGTACTCCTTGGCCGCTCACGTCGCGGCCGCCGTGTTGCTCGGAGGAAGAGGCGATCTTGTCAATTTCGTCGATGTAAATGATCCCGTACTGGGCTCGCTCGACATCGCCGTCGGCCTGCCGTACGAGGTCGCGGACGAGATCCTCGACATCGCCGCCGACGTAGCCGGTCTCGGAAAACTTGGTGGCATCGGCCTTGACGAACGGCACACCGATCAATTCGGCGATGCTGCGAATGAGGTACGTTTTCCCGACGCCGGTTGGCCCCATCAGCATGACATTTTGCTTGGTGTAGTGGATCTGTTCTTTCCCGTCGAACGCCTCGCGCACGGCGTTGTAGTGGTCGCACAACGCCACGCTCAACACCTTCTTGGCTTCGTCCTGCTTGATGACATAGCGGTCGAGATGGGCTTTTACGTCCCTTGGCTTGTAGGCAAAACTGAAGTCATTGCGCTGGGTCTTCGGCTTGGTTTCCTCGTCGGTGCCGGACGGCTGCGAACCGGCAAAGCCGGGACTGCCGAATGACTTGAACTGCTTTTGCAGGAAGTCCTGCATCTGTTTTTGAAATTCCTCCGGTGAAGTCGGTCCACTCATGTTCATTTCTCCTTCCGATATCAACTGCAAAAAAAACTTTAGCATCTGCTGGGAAAATTTGAAGACAAATGACAATCCGTTTGATTGGGGATAGGATGCCGGGGAGCGCTTGGCCAAGCGCTTGGCCAAGCCATGCCGGAATTTTACGACACACACGCTCATTTGGATTTTCCCGATTTCGCCGACGAATTGCCCGGGGTGGTGCAGCGGGCGGCGGACGCCGGGATCACGAGGATCGTCACCATCGCCACCGACCTCGAGAGCAGCCAGAGGGCGATCGACTTGGCCAATCGGTTCGACGGTGTGTTCGCCGCGGTCGGCTGGCATCCCAACGACTGCATGGCGGCACTGGACGATGTGCGCGCTGAACTGGAGCGCTTGGCCAAGCAGCCCAAGGTGGTGGCCATCGGCGAGATTGGTATCGACCATTACCGGCTGCCGAGCACGCGCGGCGGCACGGAGGCTGAGGACGAGGCGTTCAAGGCAAGGCAGGTTCAGTTGTTCCGGCAGCAACTCGAGGTCGCTGCTGAGCTGGGGCTAAGTGTGGTAATTCACCAGCGGGCGGCGTTCGAGCCGTGCATGGAGGTGTTCGAGCCGTTTGCCGACCGGGTGCAAGGGGTGTTCCACTGTTTTGTGGACAATCCGGAGGCGGCCAGGCGTGTGCTCGCGCTTGGTTCCATCGTCAGTTTTACCGGGGTGAGCACATTCAAAAACGCGGCGGAAGTGCGCGAATCGATGGCTTCTGTGCCGCTCGAAAAGCTGATGCTGGAGACCGACGCACCGTTCCTAGCACCGGTGCCGTACAGGGGCAAACGCTGCGAACCAGCGTACGTGCGCGAGATCAGCGAGGTGGCTGCAGAGACGCTGGGGGTGACGCGGGAGGCGTTGTCCGAGGCAACCTGCGTCACGGCGAGGGCGTTTTTTAAGGGTCTCGAGTAGGCGTTTTGTTGAAAAAACCGCGTGATTTTTGGCCCAACCGGGTTTAGGTTTCGTCTCCATGTGGATTTATCTGCTTATCGGACTGCTGTTTCTGATCCTCGCTGTTGAAGGCTATTTCAAGGGTGGGGTAAATGGGGTCATCACGCTGCTGGGTGTCATTATCGCCATAAACTTCTCGGGCGCATTCGGAGAGTTTGCCTATGGCTGGCTGGCGGACAAGTGGCCCATAGGCGATTTTCCGTTCTGGCATCGTGTAGTTCCCACTGTAGCTGGCTTTATCACTATCGCGCTGCTGTTTGCCATCGCCGGGTTGGTGGTGAGCATCATCATCCGCAAACGTCTGGCCGATCGCTGGGATGAATTCCAGATCGACAGTTACAAGGGGATGAACCGCAAATTCGGCTTCTGCACAGGCCTAATCACTGCGACGGTCTACTCCGTAATGATGCTGGCGATCATCTACCGTCTGGGCAACTTCACAGTGCCGTTCCAACAGGAGGATGGTGATGAGGGGATGTTGGCAATGCTCAACGAGTCTCGCGTGCAACTAGACGATACCCCTTTCCTAAAAATCGCCGCCGCTTACGACACGACTCCTGATCTCCATTACGAGATTCGAGATGCCCTTCTTATGATCTGGGATGATCGCGGTAGAGAAATGCAGGATTTGATGAAAGCCTACCCAGGATTCTATGCGTTGCGTTATGATCCTGAAATCAGGTCATTAATTGGTGACTCGGAAGATGATTCCTCCGAAGATTCTTCGGATAATTCTTATGGTGAATCCTATGAAGATGATTCAGGGTCAACAGGTGGCAGTGAGGGTGACGGGGATTCGCTTTATCATATGTGGAAGTCAAACGACTCACTCACCTTGGATCAAATACTCTCAAACAGCGATGTTGTTGCTGCTGTGAACAACCGATATGAGGAGCTGAAAACCATGGAACCGGGCTCTGATGAAGCCAAACGTTTGGGTGCTTTTATCAAGGATTTAACAGATGAAGAAGAGGGTTTCTTAAGGACAGGTAAATCTAAATTATACGGACGTGATCTCATTGTGGGACGCTGGAAATTTGCATTAAATGCTTCATTACGTGAAACAAAGAAAAATTATGTCGATATTAAATCAGCAGAAGAAATGCGCGGTATTTGGTCAAGGCTCGATGGATTAAAAGGAAGTAAACTTAAAATATGGCCAAGCGAAGACGGAAAAAAGCTCCGAATTTATGGGTTTTCAGCGGTTGAAGCTTTAAATCTTGCGAATGAAGAAATCTTAAAAAGATATAAAGAGGGTGTGGAGAGTGGTGAAATTGAATTAGATGATTCTGACAATTATTCCAGCACACCTGTAGGTTACGACAATGATGGCCAGCAGACTAGTCAAGAGAAAGGCAAAGAATTATATGAGGCAGCAGAATGGTTTCGTGAAAACAAACCAGGTGAACAGGAAAGAATTTTCTTTCAAAAAAGAGCTGAATCTAAAAGTGATCGTCTACTGGCCAAAGGAGACTGGGACGGAAGAGGCTTTTTATACAGACTAAATGTACAAAAAGAAAGACTCAGAGATGCGAGAGTGCGAACAGGAAATTTGATGACTAGAATGGAACTTGGAGGTATAGATTATAGTATTAAAGGGAGCAATTTAGAAACATCATTATCTGGTGATATAAAAAAACCAGATAAACTAAAATTACATATTAGTTTGGGCAAAGACACTTTGGTATTTACCCGATTCTAAATGGAGCCAGGCCTTAATCTTTATTCATTTCGGCCCCGTTATTTATAACTTGCAGACTCGCTTTTGACGCCGGTGCCAGGTTTTAAAAGTATAAGGGGGGGATGCGGCTTAACTTTTTTGGGTGGAGCCATTCCGACACCAGCAAGGGTGCCCTGCGCTTGGCCAAGCGGGGCAGGTGTAGGGCCGGGGGGCGCCACGTCTGCCATTAATTCCTGCTCCGCTTG
>DLCF01000011.1 GCA_002480485.1 Planctomycetaceae bacterium UBA7805 | reverse complement strand
AAAAGTCGTGTTTACCTGCAATTACAGCGTGCGGCATACTGGCAAACTCCAGTTCCACCCACCCCACCTGCGTGCCTTGCGGCACCGCTGACTGATGTTCTCTCTTTCGATCAACCAATTGACGACCTACCGCTCCACGTTCGATGAAGATGTATTTCGCTGTATCGATCGCGGCATCGGTGCCATGGGGATCTGGCGACAGAAAGTTCAGGATTTCGGGCTTGAAAAATCTCGGGAACTGCTGAAGGAGTCCGGAGTCGAGGTATCAAACCTGCTCTGGGCTGGTGGATTCACCGGTAGCGACGGTCGCTCCTACCGGGAGAGTTTATGGGATGCAGCACAAGCGATACGAATGGCAGGTTTTTTGGAATGCCCTGTGCTCGTCATCCACAGTGGTGGCCGAGGCGGACACACGACACGGCACGCTCGTCGGTTACTGACTGATGGTTTGGCTGCGCTGTTGCCGGTTGCAGAGGAGGAGGGCGTGCGGCTTGCCTTAGAACCGATGCATCCGCGGTGCGCTGGGGATTGGACGATCCTTACGTGCATTGAGGAGGCCATTAAGATGATCGATGCACTGGGACACCCGCTCATAAAAATGGTTGTCGATACGTATCAACTCGCAGAGGCAGTCGATGCAGCCGAGCAGATTGTAAAATGCGGTGAGCGGATCGCCGTGGTGCATCTCGCCGACACGCGGGCCCGTATATCTTCGGAGCAAAATCGTTGTCCGCTGGGGGCGGGGCACGTTGATCTCGAGTCTATCTTGAGTGCACTTTTGCAGATCAATTATCAAGGCTATCTCGATTTGGAATTGTTCGGGGAAGATGTAGAGGGAATCGATTACTCGACGCTTCTTAGCGGTGCGCAGTCGTTTCTCCGTGCGTTTACCCCAAAATGTCCAGTCAATGCCTGAGCGTTACGGTGTTACGTTTTTGTCGGGAATCAATTCGAGGCAGATCAGACGATCGCGACCCCGAACGTATAACAAGCCGTGAGATAGAATGGGTGCGGCCCACGCCGGATACTTAAGGGGCCGACCGGCCTCACCGGGGTCTTCTGAAAGAAGAACCGTTTCGGCCACTTGCTCGAATTCTTCAGGATTCGCTCTCAATAATCTCAGCGTGCCGTACTCCCCGAGGCAGACGAGATGACCATCCGCGTAAAGCAGGCTGCATCGTGCAAGGCCTCTTTTGCTCCATTGCACCTCGCCCGTATCCCAATCGATGCATCTCAATTCCGCATTTGATGAGTTCCGTCCACTCGACCCGTAGAGAAATCCTTCGTGATAGACAGGGGTATTCCAATGGGTCTGCATCGCCTTGCGACGTTTGTCGGGTGAATCACGCCACACGATCTGTACGCTGCCCGGGTGAAATTCAAGCAGGCTGCTTCCTGGCCCGTAGGTTTCAGAGATAAACACCTGATTGCCGATTACCACCGGGTTACTCGCGTTCACGCTTTCCCGGATTTTAGCGCGCCACGGATAATGAAAATCGAGCTCCCCGTTATCGGGATTGAAACCGATCAATCCTCCGCGGGCAAAAACGAAACACCAGTTCCGGCCCCCTGCCCTGGCGAGTGTGGGGGAGGCATAACTTGCCAACTCATCCGAGAGCGAATACACGACTTCGCCCGTGCGTTTGTCGAATGCCACCACGCCTGTCCCGTTGCCGGTGACCGCCGCAGTGGGGCCGCCCGGTGATCTGGCTGTGTCTGCATCGCTTCCACCGATCTGTACGACGAGCAGGTCATCGTGTACCACCGGCGTCGATCCGACACCGAAGAAGTTCGGGACCACACCGAATTTTTGCTCCGTGTCGATTTTCCAGACTAGCTTTCCGTCGGACAGCCGGAGACAGTGCAGCATCCCCTCCGGCCCGAACAGGAAAATAAAATTGCCGTCAATCACCGGAGAGCAGCGGGGACCGTTGCTGTAACCGTACATGTCTTGGTAGTCGGTTTGATAGGCGAAGCTCCATAAAATATCTCCGGTTTCGCTTTGCAGACAGCGAAGACGTGCTTGTTCGCCTACCCGATCAAACAGCAGCAACCGGCCACGCGCGATAACTGGCATCGCGTAACCTTCCCCAATCGGCTGCTCCCAGACTCTCTTAGGTCCCGCGGCCGGCCAGTCGGTCACAATCCCCCGCTCCGGTGATTTACTGTTCCCACTCGGGCCGAGAAAGACAGGCCAATCGACGCCCGACTTGCGCTTTGAGAGATTTTCGGGTGGCTTTTCCAGCTCCACATCACCTGTCAATGCGGCACCGAGAATGAGCGCAAACTTTAATCCATATTCCATCGTCTGCTTTCGACGTTGACACTCTGACTGCGTTGATTACTATACCGTTTGATGCCTGTAATCACAGCCACGCTCTTGATCCCCGACACCGAATTTGAGTGGGGTTTTTCCCGAAGTAGCGGGCCGGGCGGACAGAATGTCAATAAAGTGAGTTCCAAAGCAACGCTCTTCTGGAATGTGGTGAATTCGGCCAGTCTGCCCGAGGAGGTCCGCAAACGTTTTCTAGATGCATTTCCTAATAAGATAAATAAGCAGGGCCAACTGGTAGTTTCGAGCCAGCGGTTCCGTGATCAACCCCGTAACGTTCGGGCGTGCCTAGAAAAATTGCATGAGCTGCTGATGCAGGTTGAAGCGGAGCCTCGACGACGCAAAAAGACTCGGCCATCGCGTGCGGCCACGGAGCGACGGTTAAATAATAAACAGACGCATGCGGAAAAGAAGCAACGTCGTCGACCGCTACGCATGGATCACGGGAGGCTCCGAGATGATTATTAGCCCTGGCTTTTTTGGACGCCGTGGCGCATAGCCCTCGGGACGATATAATCGGCCTGATCTTGATTGTGTGCTTGCAGAATTAGTGTAAACCGGTGGTGCGATGACGAGCAAAAATAAGCGGCTCGGCGACAGCGAGAGCACTCCCATGACGGTGGGGCAACTGACTGGTCAGATTTCGACAGTGCTCGAGTCCAATTTTTCCACCGTCTGGGTAGCCGGGGAGATATCGAACCTGACCCGAGCCGCCTCCGGTCACTGCTATCTGTCGATCAAAGACGAGGATGCACAGATCGGCGCGATTGTCTGGAGAAGCACAGCTGAGCGACTTAACGTTACCATGTCCGACGGCATGTCGGTGGTTTGCCAAGGTGCATTAGACGTCTACGCCCCACGAGGTGCCTATCAGCTAATATTAAAAAAAGTGTTACCGCAGGGTGAGGGAGATTTACAGCGCGTGCTGCGACAGCGGCGTGAACAGCTGGCAGCCGAGGGGTTATTTGATCAAGATCGAAAAAAGCCCCTGCCCCGTTTTCCCAGACGCGTTGCCATGGTCACCAGCCCGACCGGCGCCGCGGTTCAAGATTTTTTAAAAGTACTCGGTCGTCGGTGGCAGCACGTTTCTGTCGTCGTTGTGCCCGCCCGAGTCCAAGGCGACAAGGCCGCTGCTGAAATTGCAAACGGTATTGCCTTGGCGGCACGTTTACAAGAAAAGATTGACGTGGTGGTGGTAGGTCGCGGTGGTGGATCACTTGAGGATCTTTGGGCATTCAATGAGGAGGCTGTTGTGCGCGCAATTGCCGAATGCTCGATTCCTGTGATTTCAGCCGTCGGGCATGAGATTGACGTGAGCCTATCGGATCTGGTTGCCGATGTACGGGCATTAACACCTAGTGAAGCGGCCGAGTTGGTGGTTCCTGATCGCATCGAGTTGGCGGAACAACTAACGGTGCTCAGCGGTCGCCTCGCACGTGCGTTGCGGGGTCGGGCCGCCGAATCCCGTATCCAATTAGAGTCTATGGCATCGACCACCGTATTTCGCAAACCTTTTGAGACCATCCAGCATCTCGCACGCCAATTAGATGACTTAGATCGCCGCGGGAATCGGGCAAGCCGTGCCCGGTTCCAGTTACAGCAACAACGTCTTTCCGGACTCGTTGACCGGTTGGAATCACTGAATCCGCGCGCGGTTCTTGATCGCGGCTACACGTTGACACAGCGATCGATCGATGGCAAGTTGTTGTCATCTGGTGATCAGCTGCAGCTTGGCGATCAATTGATAACGCGGTTTGCAAACGGAAGTGCAACAAGTCGTGTAGAGCAAATTGAACCGGAAGAGTGAATGGAAAGATAAATTGTGGCAAAGAAGAAAAAGAACGACCCAGAGATTAGCTTGAGTTTCGAAGAGGCACTCGGGAAACTGGAGGCGATCGTGCAGTCTCTTGAGGAAGGGAAGGTCGGCCTAGAGGAGTCGCTCTCGCTTTATGAGCAAGGCGCAACCCTCTTAAAGCAGGGGCATCAACTCCTTGCAGAGGCTGAGCATCGGATCGAGCAGGTCAGCGGAATCGATGCGGATGGAAATCCTATTGTGCAACCCTTTCCGGCGTCCACGAGCATTGCAGAACAGCGTGCTGTCGGACGGGCCGCTAAAGCGGCTAATACCAAAGCCACCGCAAGAAAAAGCAGTCGTGAAAAGAAATCATCATCCGACAGCGGTTTGTTCTGACGCCCGGTCGCTAGCTCGGAAAAACGAAATCACGGAGTGACAGTCCGGTCGTTGGCCTATCGTTTCCCCTTTCTTTTCAGCTTTAAGTGGGTAGAATTAAACGGTTAGGATCGGTTCTGTCTGGCCGGTCGACCTGCTATGTCTGTGTCTCTTCCCGACCAATTTTGTCTCATGGTTCCTTGGGAGTTTTAATGGCAGTTTCACCGCCGATGGCTTTTACCGAGCAAGCGAAAATGCTGCACGACCAAATCGATGAGGCATTGCAGGCCGAACTGAGTTTTTCTCGCGCGTGCCCCTCCCCGCTGAGCGACGCAATCCGATATGCGGGATTGGGACCTGGGAAGCGTTTGCGACCCATTTTGGTGCTGCTTGCGGCAGAGGCCTGCGGGGGCATTCGCGAAGACGCCATGCCCGCTGCAGTCGCAGTCGAGTGTATTCACGCTTATTCTTTGGTGCATGACGACTTACCGGCTATGGATGATGACGATCTCCGCCGCGGCAGGCTGACCTGCCATCGCAAGTTTGACGAACCGACTGCTATTCTTGCCGGGGACGCCCTGCTCACGCGGGCATTCGAGATTCTCGCCACCAGAATTCAGCCAGCCGAGATAGCGATCCAATGCATTACCTTGCTCGCCCGTGCCGCGGGCGCGGAGGGAATGGTCGGTGGTCAGATGCAGGATCTGATGTCAACGGCGATAAGTCCGCCCAAAATGGGTTCACGATCGGGCACGCAGGCCGTTGCGGTTGACATGGCAGTGGCGGAAAATGAACGAAACCTCGAAGCGATGCACCGCAGTAAAACGGGTGCCCTGTTTGTTGCCTCATTGCAACTGGGGGGCACGATCGCGGGCGCGACCGAATCGGATCAAGGCGTGCTGCGGACGTTTGGAGAAAAAATTGGCTTGGCATTCCAGATTGTTGACGATCTTTTGGATGTGGCTGGCAATGAGCAGCAGATCGGTAAGCGTGTCGGCAAAGACGATGCCCTGGGGAAATTGACATTTCCAGGATTACTGGGTACCGAACAAAGCAAACAGCGGGCAAAAGAAATGATTTTTGATGCTTGCGGGTTGCTAGAACACTTTGGTCAGCGCGGGACGCCCCTCCGCGAGTTGGCAAATTACATTGTGGAAAGGGATTCTTGATGCATCAGATTCTCTCTCAACTGCAGTCGCCGGCAGAACTCCGCTCAATGGACAACGCAACGCTTGAGCAAGTAGCCGAAGAGATTCGCGACACCTTATGTAATCTGCTTACGCAGCGGGCCGCACATTTTGCCTCGAATTTAGGGGTGGTGGAATTATGCTTGGCATTACATACCGCCTTTGATTTCTCCAAAGACCGTCTGATTTGGGATACGGGTCATCAGATTTATCCGCACAAGATGATCACGGGGCGATACCATCAGTTTGGATCGATACGGACTAAAGGGGGCCTCATGGGGTACCCCAATCCGAAAGAAAGTCCGTACGACCTATTTATGACCGGTCACGCCGGTAGCAGCGTCTCGACTATGTTCGGGCTCCGCAGTGGCGACAAGCTGCTTAGGCCGAATGAGGGTCAGCACGCCGTTGCAGTTATCGGAGACGGTGCGTTTCCATCAGGGATTGTCTACGAGGCGATGAATAATGCCGGTGGTATGAAGGAAAAACTTTTGGTCGTGCTGAATGACAATCGGATGTCGATTTGTCCCAGGGTCGGAGGCTTGGCCGACATGCTCGACCGTATGCGGATCAATCGATCCTACCTTGGGGCGAAAACAGGAATCGCCAGCACTCTCGACAAATTACCATTTGTCGGGCTTCCGATCGAAAAGTTTTTAGGGAATTTTAAAGAAGCGCTTAAGGCAGGATTGCACGGCGGCATGCTGTTTGAGGAATTGGGATTCCGCTACGTGGGCCCCATCGATGGTCACAACATCGCCCAAATGCGAAAATACTTTGAGATGGTCAAGGATCTCGATGGTCCTGTGCTGCTGCATGTGGTCACTGAAAAAGGCCACGGCTTTCGACCCGCTGCCGAAAATCCAGTCTACTTCCATACGCCGGCTCCCTTTACTCTGCAGGAGGAGGGTTGTACGCCGCGTAAGCAGTCTGCCGCGACCTCTTACACGCACCTGGCGGCTCGTGCCATTGAGGATGCGATGCAGCGCTGCTCGAATGTGACTGTTTTGACCGCCGCGATGTGTCAGGGGAACAAGCTCGAATCGATTCGTGATCGATTTCCGGACCGCTTCTTCGACACCGGGATATGTGAGGGGCACGCAGTGGCGTTTGCAGCCGGTCAGGCCAAAGCCGGTTTGCGCCCGATTGTTGATATCTACAGTACCTTCTTGCAGAGAAGTTATGATCAGATTTTCCAAGAGGTGGCTCTGCAGAATTTGCCGGTTACATTCATGCTCGATCGGTCAGGCCTTACTGGTCCTGACGGGCCGACTCACCACGGGGTCTTTGATCTGAGCTACCTCAGGATCTTTCCCAACATGACGGTAATGGCCCCCGGCGATGGTAACGATTTGAAGGCCATGGTTGAATTTGCGATCACCCACGATGGTCCTACCTCGATACGTTACCCAAAAAGCAATGCAACGTTCCTCGAAGCCGACAAAGTGTCCCGCGGGCGAGCGGCAATTGAGTTGGGCAAAGCGGAAGTCATTTCTGAGGGAAGAGATGGCACCATTATTTGCTGCGGCACGTTACTCTCGGCGTGCTGTGAAGCCGCCGAGAGGCTGGCGGAGGCGGGCCTGCAAGTAGGCGTTGTGAATGCGAGATTCGCTAAGCCGATTGACGAGTTGCTGATTAAAAAAGTTGCTCAAGAATCAGGCTTTATTGTAACCGTAGAGGAGTCCTCCCTCGCTGGTGGTTTCGGCAGCGCTGTTTTGGAGTGCCTGAATACGATGCAGTTGCCATCTCAACCGCGTGTGATGCGACTGGGTATCCCAGACCGTTTTGTCGAGCATGGAGACACGCATGAGTTACATGCCGAATTGGGCCTGGATGTGGAGGGCATTGTGAGCAGTTGCACACATTTGGCTTGCGAGCGTGGTGTCGAGGGTGCACGAATCGCGCAGCCGACGACTTGACTTATCGCGAGTTCTGATCACCCACACGATCGGCCCCGGCGCATACTGTAGCGAGATCGAACGGGTCGACTGGGGCGGTGATGTTCACATACGAAGATAACAACACGAGGGCAGCTCGATAATGATTCATTCATCCCAGGGCCGGTCCGAACCTCTTAGGATTTTATTTCTAGGGCACGCCGACAACCCACTGGTGCTTGAAACGGCGACATCGCTTCGGCAGGCGATAGAAACGGTCGCGGAAATTGTACTTGAAGATTTTGATGGCTCGGCAGACCTCGCAAGTGCTCATGCCGACTTAGCAGTCGTGCTAGGAGGTGATGGATCCATTTTGCGCGCTGCGAGGCAAATGGGCGAACATCAATTGCCGGTGCTCGGCGTCAATCTGGGAAGACTTGGGTTTCTTGCCGATTTGACTCCGCAGGAACTTCCGAGCGTGCTTTCGGATATCCGAGCGGGCAAAT
This sequence comes from Planctomycetaceae bacterium UBA7805, assembly GCA_002480485.1. GTDB lineage: Bacteria > Planctomycetota > Planctomycetia > Pirellulales > UBA7805 > UBA7805. Next base: position 8,970 of record DLCF01000011.1, on the reverse strand, counting down.
TCACCAGCGTTCCGCATCTGATGTTTCAGTGTGAAGTGATCCGCGAAGATCGAGTGATTGCCCAGTCGCTGGGACTAAATGAGGCAGCCATCATGGCGGGGCCCCCGTTTGCGATCCTGGAAGTCAACTTGCTGGTCGACGGTGAATGGGTGACCGCTTACCGTTGCGACGGATTGATTATCAGCACGCCAATCGGATCGACCGCCCATAGCCTTTCGGCGGGCGGGCCGATTTTGCGGAAAGAGGTACAGGCGTTTGTGGTGACGCCTGTTGCGGCGCATACGCTCACAGTCCGTCCTGTGGTCGACTCGGCGGATCGCGAGTACGTGCTGCAGGTATCACACGGACATCCGGAGACATCATTGGTTGTTGATGGACAACTCCTCTCCCCCCTTGAGTTGGGTGATTCGGTAAGGGTTCGCCGTGCTGAGCCAAAGTTCCAGTTGATTCAGGTCCCGGGACAATCGTATTATCAGACGCTAAGGAAAAAACTTGGATGGGCCGGACGGCTCGGGTCCGGGAAGAACGAGCCCTGAAAAGTGTCCCTCATGCGGGACATCGGGTCAGGGACATGACCATGGGAGGGACCCCACGGATGTCGCATCTTGCAAAGTCGTTTGCTGGTCGTCGACTGACTATTATACTCGCCATTATTCTGCCGTGGTTGTTGCACGCGAAACTTGCCGTGGTCTTCGGTGCAAAGAGCGGTAGCGCGGGAGATACTACGCAAGATCAGAGAGAGCACCAACAGTATCTGCTCCGCTATCGTTTCAAGCCAGGCGATCAAGTCCGTACAAAGGTCGTGCACCAGGCTTCGGTGCGGACGACGATTGAGGGGACAAGCCAAACGGCAAAGACCATTAGTGTGTCGGTCAAAAACTGGAAAATTGTGGATGTGGACACGGAGGGAAAGATCACCTTCGAGCATGCGGTCGAATTTGTTGACATGAAAAACGATGTCACGGGTCGAGAAACAGTCAGCTACGACAGCCGAGACGATAGCGATCCGCCTGCCGGTTTCGAAGATGTTGTGAATCGTGTCGGTATTCCGTTGACGCGTGTGGTCATGGACGCGACCGGAAAAATTCATCAACGCGAAGAATTAGCCGCAGGATCAACAGCAGCCACGCAACTTGTGCTGCCGCTGCCTGAAGAAAAAATCGCCGTGGGCAGTGCATGGACATTTCCCGACGATGTGGTTGTTCAACTGCGAAGCGGAACTTCACGTAAAATTAAATGCAGGCAACGATTCAAATTGATTTCTGTTGAGAATGAAATCGCCAAAATTAGTATCGCAACGCAAATTCTTACTCCCATTCGTGATTATCCTGAGATCGAAGCCCAATTGGTGCAGCGAGAATCCGAGGGTATTATTCAGTTCGACTTGCGGGCTGGAAGAGTCATTGCACAACAAATTGATCTCGATCGTCGCGTGACCGGTTATCCGAATGCAAAGAGCAGTATGCATTACCGGACCCGATTCAGGGAAACATTGCTCCCCACGCCGCCGCGGACCGCCCAGCGTCGACAATCCGAATAATTACTTTGCTTAGCAGACCCCGGTAGCAGTGGTAGTTCGGGGAGCTGTGCGCAATGCCGTTTTTGTTTCGGATCCCTGCTTTGTTCGCTGAAGAATCTGCATCGCGGGCGCGCGTCTGCGCCGGTCGTAGTGAAAAAACGGGTATGGATTGATCAAATCGCTCAAACCGCATTTATTTGGCGCGCGGTATGCCAAGCCACGCCGTCACAGTTGCCGATAGGATTGAGTGGTGAATGACTCGCCCAAAAAGCTTTGAAACTGGATGTACAGAGCTCATGCGCAGGTTCCTCGTATTTATTTTCTGGTCAGTTGTATTTGTGGCCGTGGGATTTTTTTTCGTTCCCCCAACCGTTCGGCCAACTGTTGTCAGTTTGGCAACGGGAATTTTTCATTCCGATTCCTCGGCTGCACAAAGGTTGCCGCTGCTGGAGATCGATAATCGGGGTACTCCCTCGCCTCATTCGGAGATCACCGCGCAGCGCAACGCGATCCCTGCCGACGGTTGGCGCACAGTATATGGTGAACTGGCCCCCGCTACTCCCCTTGAGCAAGCAATCAGTTTTGAGATGACCATCGAGCAGATTTTAGAAAAATGGCCTCAGGTCTCGACGGGTATAAAGGAAGACAGTCTTTTTGGCTATCGAGTTCCCTTCGTGAGTGGCACAGCAGAAAATGACATCACGGGTGCACTAACATATTTTTTCGGTTCCGATAGGGTTTTGTATCGCATAGATTTTAAGGGGGATACAGGAGACACCCGAAAGTTGATCCTGCATCTGGCAAAAACATTTCAGATGCGAAGACAGAACTCAACAGAACAAGGTGTCTATTTGTTTCAGACCCCCGACGACGCCCAGGCGGTGGGAGAGTTGAGAATTTGCCCTCGCACGATCATTCATGACGCACATCCGCATCAACGATTCGAGCTGTCGCTGCAAATGAGTCGTTTTTTCTCTGATAGCATCGATCCGTAGACGCCTCGGCCAGGGCAGAATCTTTTTGTTTTTTGAGCTATCGTTACAGGATGGAAAAAGAACATGCAGCATCTCTGAAAGTAAAAATGGTATCTGTCGAGGATCGCGCCAGCGTTGCGCGGGTTTGCGGCATTGAGCAGCATGTTTCCTCCACCGACCAAATTGAATACCTGGAGGCATGTGAGGCTGAGCAGGCGGTCGGCTACTTGGCTTTGGTATGGTCCGCCGGCGGAAATGCCTGGCTGCGTGGTCCGAAGATCATGCGACACGGCTCGGTATCGGCATCGAAGATCGCACGTGCTCTGCTCAATCAAGCGGACCACTTATTCGAATTGAAAAACATCAAACTGGCACAGGTGATGCTGAGTCCTACTCAGGATCATAAAGCCTCATGGTATGCGGAATGCGGATATGATACCCAGATCGCGCTGGAGCTGCTCACGCGACCACTCGTCAAAGACCGACCATCGGCACCGGAACCAGAGCTATCGCCCGCCGATGCAAACTGTCACTCCATTGGCTATGCGCCACAATTTCACGCTCGCTTTTCTCAAGTCCTCGCGGCATCCTATGTCGATTCGTCCGATTGCCTAGCAATGCGTCGCCATAGTGATCCGGAGATGGCCCTGGCCGATTTTCGGGATGTCCCTGATTTTGATCCCACGCTGTGGCGGCTGTTTGGATCCAACCGTGAAGATTTCGGTTGCTTACTGCTGCACCATCATCCTGACGAGGCATCACTGGAAATCGCTTATCTGGGATTCAAGCCGCCATTTCGCAGGTGTGGGTGGGGCCATCGAGCGATGGCAACTGTGCTTTCTATCGCAAAGCGACTTGATTGCCAACGAGTCACCGTCGGGGTTGATATTCGTAACAATCCGGCCAGACGCCTGTATGCGAGGTGGGGATTCTGGTGTTTTTCTCGCCAGCAGGTGCTTATTCGGACCGCGAATGCCGAGTTTTGAAAGTCGCAAACCCCCTACACTACCAGCTTGCGCTGCGCCAAAAACAAGGTATCTCAGAATTGATCGTATACTAAACAAGTTATCCACCATTGCCTGACATTACCTTTCAAGATCAATAGGATCCTTGCTGTGATTTGACATCAACTTTTACGGTGTTTCACGCCACTTCGAAGCACGACTGAAAAATTTTTTGAAAGTTGATTGTGGGCGGTTTGACAGGTCTTATTCCGGGCGTAAAATCTCTGGTCCGTGTCGCGTTTGTTCTCAACCGCACACTGCAAAAGTTAAAAAAAGGTTGCTAAGTGGCAAGGAGCGTGCTGTGCTGGCGAGGTGTTCCCGGCGTCGCATATTCCGTTGGCAACCGGCTCTGTCCGGTATTACGGAGCTATGGGTGGCTACTGCTTAGGGTGGCTAAAATTGGATCGTAGCGTGACTCTTTCACGCTTGCGCTAAAAGGAGTGGTTCAGGACGTGACCACCAAGGGTAAGGAAATCGATGTTTCGCTGCGCGATGCTCTCACGGCAGAGCTCGGTAGTGATCGGTACCAACTCTGGTTCGTGGGTAAAACGCGATTCACTTATTCTGATCAAACGCTAACCTGCCATGCCGCGAATGGGTTCTATCAGGATTGGCTGAGATCGAATTTTCGCAAAATCATTGAGTGTGCGGCCGATTCGGTCCTGGGAAATCCTGTAACGCTTCGATTTGCGGTCGACACGAATTTGGCCTCCGCGGAAGTCGCCCAATCGGCCACCAATCAGCCCAAGGGGCATGACGAGAATGATGTAGCGGTAAAGATTCGCGGTGACAAAGGCGAGAGTTTCAATCCGGCGAGGCCACCTCAATCGAGAAATTCAAATACGGATTTGCAATCCCAGCCTATCAATCAGTCCTCGATCGGGCAGAGTACTGTCCGATCCGTTGAACCAGATCTGTACGGTCCGCGTGGGACTGCGAGTTTTAAAAATTTTGTCGTTGGACATGCCAATCGCGTCGCACAGGCTTCGGCCTGCATGGTGACCGAAAGTCCCGGTTGTCTGACGCCGCTCTTTCTTTACGGCAGTACCGGAGTCGGGAAAACCCATCTTCTGGAAAGCATCTGGGGCAGTGCACTAGCGCGGCAACCGACGGTCCGCGGCTTGTTTTTGACGGCTGAGCAGTTTACCAGCCTGTTTCTTGAGGCCCTGCACCACAGCGGGTTACCAAGTTTCCGTCGCAAGTATCGCAATCTGGAATTATTGCTCCTTGATGACATTCAGTTTTTTGGCGGGAAAAATGCAACTCTCGGCGAATTGCTTCAAACGGTTGAGTCCATGCTGCGACGTGGCGGACAGGTAGTGCTTGCGGCGGATCGACCGCCGGGAGAATTACCAAACTTTCCCCTGGAATTGAGCTCGCGGTTTTCGGGGGGAATGGTGTGCAAGATGCTGCCGCCGGACCTAGAGATGCGAAAGGAAATCGTGCAGCGATACCTTTCCAAACGTGGGTGGACGCTGGATGAAACCGTCCAAGAGTTGGTCGCAAGTCGCATGACCGATAGTCCTCGCGAGATTTTTGGCGCCCTCAATCGCCTACAGGCTACCGAAATTGCCACGGAGCAACCGATCACGCTGGCAGCAGCAGAGGGGGCACTTGCGGATCTTTATCTCTACCGCGGTCGAAACATTCGTCTGATCGATATTGAGAAGGCAGTCTGCGATACATTTGGACTGGAACCGAAGAGTCTGCGTTCGTCTCGTAAGATTAAATCGATCGTGCAACCACGGATGCTGGCAATGTGGTTGGCAAGGAAATACACCCGCCGTGGATTAACTGAGATCGGCAATTATTTCGGAAATCGAAGTCACGCCACCGTGATCTCCGCGCAAAAGCGAGTAAACGACTGGATGAATCGAGGTGATGTTTTGCAATTGGCTGATCACGCATGTCCGGTTGAAGACGCGATTCGCCGCGTCGAGTCTCGAATGCAGGCCTGAATACCCGAGGCGTGTCACGCTCTCAGTCGCCTGCCCAATTTAACGAAATCGTCTCGCATTACGTTTAATTTCGCGTTGCATCCGCTCGACAAATGCTTGGTCCAGTGATTTGAGATCCCCGAAGAACGATTCAAAATCCTCAATTTTCTGAGGTTCGGATTCGGCCCTTCCCGGTTTCTTCTCGCTCATGAACTTAAGGTAATTGACAAACGCATCCTGTTCGTAAGTGATTAGGAAATAAGTTAGCGCCCAGGCCTCGCTGTAGGCATCCAAAGCCCCCCGATTGCCTTGGAAACGTGGGTCCTCGGAGCGACCTTGCACACGATTTCCGTTAGCGATTAGCGTGTAAAGCGAATCATCTGGACGTCGTTGCAGATAATTCTGAAATTGCTGTAGCCGATTTAGATTAATATCACCCATTCCTCGCCACCCTTTTTTGCTCCGGAGATCGGGCGTCTCGAAAAACATCGCCATGCCCTCATGAAGCCAGATTGGAACATCGGAAAGTCGCTGCTGGATACCGCAATTGAAGGCGATCTGGTGAGTTGCCTCATGAATCACTGTGGCGACCAGTTGTCCGGCTTGTGGCTGGGAAAGCAACCGATTAATTTCCGATATATTTCGAGAAGTCGTCGATCGCGCGACACTTTTCGGATTCGCCGTCAAATCGTACGTGGCAATTCTGTTGGTGATAAGGTTGTAGTAGCCGTCGATCGTATCCACTGCCGTTCCCACCTCCGGCCCGGCAATACGACGCCAAGTTTGCTTATCTTTGCAAACAATAGCGACCAACGGCATCTCCGGGGCCGAAATGGCAATGTCTCGACGCGCCCAGTAATTACGGTAAGCGCGAAATAAACGTTCAAACAGTCCGCCACACCACTGGGCATAAGCTTTCGAGGTGTTGTAGCAGATCAGATAGTGCTTCGTCTTGTGGACGGAAAATCCAGCTGGCAATTGCTTAAGAATTTCTTTGCCCAGCTCCGCTGCTTCCATGAGCGAAAAAGGAACTTCGTCAGTTACGCGATTCTTGATCTCTTCGGGTTTAAGGGGCCATAATTTCCCCTGTCGGTCTCGGAGAATCATTCCCCCATCAACCGCTTCCACGACGATCTCTCCCCGAATCTTGAATTTGCCTCCCGACTGCTCGACTTCCACAGTCTCCATCGCACACGCTGTTGAAAACGTCCATGCTCCAATCAACCATGCAAGCATTCGCCAGAATTTTGCCCAACGTAAGAGGCAAATCACTGTAGTGCGTGCAGTTCGCGATTGGTGATTTAGATGTGGATTGCTTGCCATGATGCCCATCATAGCCAGAACTTGAATTTCGCGCCCACCGCTTTGTTTTTCAGGGGAAATCGCTAGCAAGTGTAGCACGAAGCCCTATCATTGGCTCCAGGACGGTATTGGCCCGCCCACCCCCCCTTTGCTATAGTTTCGCCCCCTTCCGGATTGCATCGCTTGGGTTTGTTTCAAATCGGGAATTTTTGGATGGCTCGCACAGGAATCGTTTGGCCTTTTTTTTGGACGTCTTTGGCCCTGCTCGCGAGCGGGTGCAAAGGGGTTGATTTGTCTTCGGTGCCACTGGCCGATGAGTTGGGTTTTGTCGAGGTAAAACCTGTTCCGAAGGAAATCAGGACCCGTTATGGTCCTACCTCGAAAGATCGCCTTGAAGATATTCGTAAGCAGCGCAATCGGGCAAAACACGGATCTGACAAAGTCAAGGAAGAAATTTCAGGAAATCTGGCACAGCAAATCCGGAGAGAGCCTAATGCTTTCTTGCGTCAGGAGATCGTGCGAACGCTTGCTGAGTGTCAGACGTCAGTGGCTGCGGATATTCTTCGCCAAGGTTTGAATGATGAGAGTGTCGATGTTCAGATTCAATGTTGCCGTGGATGGGGTAAATGGGGTGGCGAGGAATCGGTTGACGTTCTAGGTCAGGTGTTGCAGAACAAGCTGGCCACCATGGATCTAAAGATCGCTGCAATTGATGCCCTGCAAACGATCGGGAATCTTGAAAGCGCGCCTTTCCTGGTTCCGTTACTCGATAAACGCGAAGACCCTGCACTTCAGTATCGATCGCTCAAAGCACTGCAAAAGATTACGGGTAAAAGTCTGGCCGACGATCAGGAGGCTTGGGAAACCTATATTGCTGAAGAGAGAGACGCGGCTGCTGTCTTGGAGGCAAAGAGCAGCGAGCGGTCCGCGACCCCCTCACTCTTCTGGTGGCGTTAAACTTTCGTTTTCCGTCACATTTTGACATTTCTGTCGCTTTCAGTGCCCTGCCTGTCATCGCTGCTGTCATGCATCGTCGCTATCTTCTTTGGCACCCTGGTTCTAACTTGCAAAATCCGCACAGCTTCGCGCAGAATCAAATCGTTTTGTTCCCGTGCTTTAGATCACGGTAAACGCCTGACGGGAAAATATCCGATACCAAATTAGTCGCGAGTAGAAGCAGTTCTTAAATTGCTATGTGTTGATCCCGCCCGAGTCTTAGTCAGCGAATTCGGTAGGACAGCCCTTTTCCGTCGGATTACCGAAAGTCCACTGATCGCAGCGTGAAGAGAATTTCTGATGGCCAAGACCCCCGCAATCGTGAAATGGTTCTTTGCAATCGTTGCCTTTGTTTCAGGATCGATCGTTGCCCAGTTATTACAACCTCCCCCGGGAAAGACCGAAAGTATTGGTAGTGTAGCACTTACCTCGCAGCTCGAGGCGGCTCTCACCGAACTATCACTCGGTGCAAATGACCAAACGGTCGTTAAGCTGTCGCGCAAAACCTCGTCTAATAGTCCTCAAGTCGTGACCACAGCCGATGCGGAAGTTCGACTCGGAGCGGCAAGCATGATCGCCCCAAAGCTCGGAGTTGTGACGCCACCGTCAAAGCTTTCGGATGAATCGGCGCGGGCATATCAAAGCACGTCCGTGTCGAGTGCGCTGAAAGAAACAGAGGGAACCGATAAATATGCCACAAAACCAGGGCCACAAGATTTAAAACCAATCGCCGAAGAGGACCAAGCACCACAAGCACCAATAGCAATGGTCCTCACCAATGAGCCGGCCAAAAATCCTGTTTTACGAACCGCGTCGCGGAGTCACCCCACGGTCTCGCAATCCGAACTGCAGCAAGTCCAGGCCGAAAAGCTGTCGCTGACGGACCTGCCCATTCTCTCTTCGGAGGCTGAGGATTTTAAAAATATTCGTCACTCCCTGCCCGGGCAGTTCGAACCGCTGAAAGGAATCCCGCATCCCGCACAGTCCTCCACGACGAAAAAGCTGACGGTGACAAAACTGTCGCCAACCCCCTTTTCATCTTCCACGGCCCTCCCCACGGAAATCGTTCCCGCTTCCAAGCCAAAGCCGCAGGCAGCGGCGGATGTTGTCGAGTCATCCACGTCCCAGCCTGCTCGTGCACGTCGGGTAGCCGCGCAGAAAGTATTGCTTAAGGCACTGAACGGGTCGGAATCAGTCGAATCGGCAGTAAACACGGATTCGGCTGCCGCTCCGCAGTA
>DLCF01000110.1:2734-2918 GCA_002480485.1 Planctomycetaceae bacterium UBA7805 | reverse complement strand
TTAATGTACCCGGGTCATGAAGACTCGATCCAATTTTAAATTTGCTAGGCGCGCTATTTCCGGAGGAGGAATCTGCCATGGATGGGCACGTGCAAAGGACAATCAACCAGAACACCGGTATCGCTTTAAGCATGAAGTCCCCCCAATGACGCAGTGTTCAAAACCTGCTTAAGCATAAGACGCG
>DLCF01000110.1:1671-2350 GCA_002480485.1 Planctomycetaceae bacterium UBA7805 | reverse complement strand
CGCGGTAGCAGCGCCAGACCCACCAGGGCCAGCAGAAGCGCGGCTGGTTCGGGAACCACCTGCGAGGAACCGACCGTAAACATTTCGCTCATGCCATAAAGGCGAAATTCTTTAGTTTGGTCAGTGCCGCTATAAGCGTTCCAATAACCATCCGCCATATGGAAATAGCCAAATTTAGTACTGTCGTCGACGCCACCTAGTTCATTATCCTCCCAACCTACGCCGGAATGCCTGCTCCCGGTCCAGACCCTGTAGGGAGCGGTTCCGCTCTCGGTCGAATAATCACCGTATTCGTTGGTGCCGATTGCGTTGATAAGATCACCGTCCCACAGATCGGCATAATCGTTGGCAACGCGCTCGCCCGCCAGATTATAGAGCGGCACGCCAGCGCCGTCTGCATTCGGGTTGGAAGAGGTGTTGTCTCTTGCATCTACCGAACTGGTCGAGCCGATCACCTTCCAGTCTGACGCGATCGCAAAATCGCCATGGCCATCGACGAAGCTATTGTAGTCCTCGATATCGGTCGACGTTGCATCCCGTGACCCCGATGTCACGAACACCAATCGGTATTGCTCACCCACACTCAGATCGGTCGGCTCCGTGATGATTTCCGCCTGAACGGGGCCAACCAGGCAAACGGTCACTGACACGAAAAATGCTGCGAGAAGTGCAGAAGTGG
>DLCF01000110.1:0-1346 GCA_002480485.1 Planctomycetaceae bacterium UBA7805 | reverse complement strand
TCGATGCATGATGAATTATCCGCCAGGTTTCTTCTAAGATTTGAATCGTTGCGCTGGACTGACAAGCGCCGACCAATCACCCCTGCATTTCCATCCACTGCGCCACTGCGGAAAATGCAGATAAAAAGACTGGCCGGTAACCAGTCTACTGGAAATCGGTCCGAAAACAAGCGATTTACAGAGAACCAATGACTAAAACACCGACCATTATGAAGCGATTTCAGCCCGATGGAGCCAAGTGTGGCTCAATCATTTGCCCTTAGTTCTAACTCATCCCAGCGGCTAAAAGCAGCCTCAAGGCTCGCTTCACACTCTAACAACCGGGCTTTCCCTGTGCTTAAAACATCCGCCGGCTGTTTGTAATAATCGGGCTCGGCCATCCGCTGATGAATCGCGGCAATTTCTTCTTCTAGCGATTCGATCGTGCCTGGCAACTGCTTCAACTCCTGCTTCTCTTTGAAGCTGAGGGGTTTCTTTTTCGCAGTGGCAGATTCCCGACTTCTCTCCTTCGACTTCTTGTTGGATCGGTTCGGCGACGTGCCGCCTGTCGTCTCGGATCTCTGCCGCAGCCAATCGTCATAACCGCCGTCATACTCGCGAACCCCGCCCTGCTCAAAGACAATCGTGCTGGTTACCACATTATTCAAAAATGAGCGATCATGGCTGACCACCAGGACCGTTCCCCCAAAGTCAACCAATCGACTTTCAAGCAGTTCGAGCGTCTCGGTGTCCAGGTCATTGGTTGGTTCATCTAGCACAATCACATTGGCCGGCTTCGCAAATAGTTTTGCGAGCAGAATCCGGTTCCGCTCTCCACCCGATAGAAATCGAACTTCGGTTCTTGCGCGTTCGGGTGCAAACAGAAAGTCCTGCAGGTACCCCAAAACATGACGCTCTCGCCCATTGATGGTGACCGAAGAGGACCCTTGCCCCACATTATCCACAACACTTTGGTTTTCATTGAGCTGGTCACGCAATTGATCAAAATAGGCCACTTGCAGATTCGTACCGAGGCGCACCGAGCCCGCCTCGGGCTGAAGTGTGCCGAGGATTAAACGCAACAGAGTTGTTTTTCCGACCCCGTTCGGGCCAATCACGCCGATCTTGTCTCCCCGAAAAATCGATGTGGAAAATAGCTCGACGATTTTGTGGCCCGGGTAGGCAAAGCTGATGTCGTCGACCTCAGCGACCAGATTACCGCTCCGCTGCCCTTCTTGAATTTGAATCCTCGCCTGACCGACCTGCTTGCGGCGATCCTGACGCTCGGTTCGCATCTTCTTTAGTGCGCGAACGCGGCCTTCATTCCGTGTGCGTCGCGCCTTGATGCCTTGTCTGATCCATTTTTC
>DLCF01000079.1 GCA_002480485.1 Planctomycetaceae bacterium UBA7805 | reverse complement strand
GTCCAGTCGTCGAGAAAAGCGTGCAATTTTTCCAACTCAATAAACAAATGATCCGCGGACCGAACCTCCGGTGTGGTACCCGTGAGCGTGCTGACCGGGTCTACTAACTCTACGGGTGAGTAGGTATGGCCATTATCACAGCTATCACCATACTGATTGGGAATTCCACAGACGGGACACGTGCCACGTACGAAACGGTCGGCGAGGAATGTTTTTGCCTGGGAATCGTAGAGTTGCTGTACCTCCTGCTCTTTGACCAGTTCGGCCGACTGCATCGCGGACCAAATTTCCTCGCAGAGCACTCGATTTTCTAGGCAGTGAGTGCTTCCATAATTGTCAAAATCAATATCAAAGTTGGCAAAATCGGCTTGATGCTCTTGGTGAATATTCGCAATGTATTGCTCTTCGGAGACTTTCTGCTCGCGGGCGCTGATCATAATGGCTGTACCATGCGTATCGTCACCGCAGATATAAATACAGCGATTTCCCTGCATTTTTTGAAAGCGGACCCAAATATCGGTTTGAACGTATTCGACGAGATGGCCGATGTGAATCGGACCATTTGCATACGGAAGACCGGCGGTGACAAGAATTTGACGCATGTAGGCGGCGTATGAGTAGCAGTGGTCCGGAGGAAAGTCGGGATTGTAGCCGAGTAACGTATGGATCGGGAGATGGGAAAGCGGGCTCTACTAAGTTCAGTCGAGACTCATTTATGCTTGCGGTAGCGATACGGTAGCGGTAATAGCACCGCTGCTGCCACCGAAGAAAAAGATAAAATTTTCTTCTACGCCTACTAAAAACGTTTTACATCACTCTCCACGCACGTGATGCCATGGGGCCATACTTCACTAATACCAATAATGAGTGGTGTTTGCGAACCGGCGATGCAATGCGTAAATCAGTCAAAGGGAACCCTATTCGTGTAATTTTGCGCACAAAAATTGAAGAACTTTCCTGATGCATCGCCTTGTGCTTTTTGCTACATCCTCGGCTCGTCACAACCTACCCGACAGCGGTGGCAAGGATGCCAGCTTCATCGGAGTGACTTTTTTGCGAGTTCATTGGTTGCGATTTTTTGCGGGTGAATGACTAAATTGAGGCAACAGGGAGGTTGCCCACAGGTAAGTGAATTGCCATTTCGGCGATTCATCGGCACCTGAGGTGACGGGCACCGTCGGATCCTCCCAGCTTGTCTCTAAAAAGACCTCAGTTCCAGGGAGGGAACGATGGTACCGATTCAAATTACGGCTTTCTTACTAGCAGCTGCCGGAGCGGGAGAAACGGTTCTCTACGATTTTCAGGCTAGCTGGTGTGGTCCGTGTAAAATGATGGCGCCGGTGGTACACCAATTATCTACCGAAGGTTATCCGGTTCGTGAAATTGATATCGATCGAGATGCTAACCTTGCGCGAAAATTTGGTGTTACCAATATTCCCTGTTTTGTGTTGGTAGTGGACGGCCAAGAGCGTGGTCGCATTATCGGTGCGACGAATCATCAACGACTTGCCGAGTTATTTTCGGCGGCCGGCGTTCTTCCAGCCACCGCACAAAGCATGCATGCACGTGGTCAATCTCCAGAACGACCACGAAAACTCCTTCCGCTCACAAGACAACTGTTCTCACGGCCATCGCAAAAACACACCTCGTCGACGGATCTCGATGTGCCAAGGGTGGCCCTCGGCCAGCCTGTTGACGCTGTTCAAGCCCGACAATCGGGAGATATTCGGAATTCAATTCCGCCACGACCCTTGGCACCGCCGAAAAGTCGAACCGAGATAGTGGAGCATAGTCCGCTTCAAATGCTTGGCAATCATTTGCTACGGTCAAGCGTGCGACTCAAGGTTTATGATCCGCAAGGTCATTCACTTGGTAGTGGCACGATTATAGATTCTTGGACAGCGGCCAACGGAGTGTCAGAAGCGTTGATTCTAACGTGCGGTCACATTTTTCGTGATTCTGCAGGCGAAGGGAAAATCGAGGTTGATCTCTTCGATCGCAGTGGCGGTTCCACACTGGACGGAGTGTTAGTTCGCTATGATCTTCAAAATGATATTGGATTGGTTGCGATTCATTCCGATTATCCTCTACGTGCAATCCCTCTGATTGACGAGCGGCAAGAGACAAAAGTCGGTGAAATGGTACTAAGCGTTGGTTGTGACCATGGCAATGATCCGACTGTGCAGTATAGTACCGTCAAAGCGATCAATAGCTTTGTGGGACCGCCAAATTTGCAGGTTGAAGGTCAACCTGCGGTTGGCCGGAGTGGGGGTGGTTTATTTAACCAACGCGGGGAATTAATTGGCATTTGTAATTTTGCCGATCCCACTGACCGTGCCGGTCTTTATGGTGCCGCGCAGTTAGCCCATGCCATGCTACGAGAAATCAACCCCGCGAATCTGGTCTCGGACCAACACACGGAGGACTCGTTAGCAGCAGAAAACAGTGTGCCCGAAGCACTGGCAATGCTCGCGGAAAATAATTCAAAAGGAGTCGCCTCGCAAGAGTTAATTTGTATCGTGCGAACTGGGCATGGCAGCGAAAGCCGTCATCAGGTGTTGGTGATAGATAATGCGTCTAAAGATTTACTAGAACAAATTACAGCCGAACATTCCCAGAAAGATCGCACGTTTCCCACCTCGATGGCAGTGGATGCGGATCAAAGATGGCCCACAATGAACCGATCCAGCGAACAGCGAAACAAAACACGTTAAACTCAAAGTTTGAGTTTTTCGAATAAAATGTCGGCGACAGTAAAATCCTCGATTACAAGTTTTGCCGCCTCGGTCTTTAATTCTTTCGCAGAATATTTTCCCGTGCAGACTCCCACTGTGTTTGCACCAATCGCCTTCCCACAGCGGATATCTGCGGGTGTATCTCCGATCACAAATATTTGCTCGCCCATCACGCTCTGGCCCCACCGCTGATGTGTCGCACGCAGTGCTTGCTGGGCAACGAGATCGCGCTCAGTATGCTGATCTCCAAATCCGCCAAAATCGAAGTAGTGGTCCAACCCATAGTGTCGCAGTTTGATCGAAGCGCCGTCGGCCATATTCCCCGTTAAAAGGCCAAGTTTAATATCAGGGTGTTGAGCGATTTTTTCGAGGAATAATTTTATTCCAGGCAGCACTTTTCCAGCACAACTTGCAAGACATCCAGGAAGTAGACGCAGGTACACGTCAGTAAATCGAATCCAATTCCTGTGGTTCTGCGCAATGTTAAAGTGATCGAACAAATCAGCGACAATTCCCCGATCGGTGCGTCCGGCGAAGGGTACACCCGGATCTATCGCGTCGATATCGAATGCTTCTTGCAGCGTTTGTAGGAAAGCCAGCTTTCCCGCACCGCCAGTCGTTATGAGTGTGCCATCGATATCAAAGAGACAAATTTTCATCGGCCTGCCCTAGGGTGGTGAAAGTCGAGTGCACTTGGAATGGAAGGCGGTTGGTTGTATCGGTTATCCGGCCACTGCTAGCAGAACCCTAACCCGAACAACCGGACATTTCGCTTGCACAATTGAGAAAAAATGGGTGTCGAACCGTCTATTTGGTTGCGGGCGATTTTAAATCAACATAAAGTGAATCGAGGAAGGTAACGGGGATCCTGGGACCTTGCATTCCTCTCCGCCAACGAAAAATTAATGGAAGGTTGAATGATGTTACGTAGTTTAATCTTGTCTGCGCTCATTGTAATCTGCTGTGACATGGCTTCGCATCTCGATGCGAACGATTATTTGGTGGGCGGGCAATTCAATACTCCCAAGGTAACCCATTATCGGTATCGGCAAACAGGCCAAATCACCTATTATGGGCCGCGAGGCTGTGCGCCGGTCGACAACTGTCACACCATGAACTACGGATCTTCTCCGGTCGCTCCCGCACCGGTCGAAACCACACCCGTGACTTCGTCGGTTTACCAGTCGGTAACTGGCGGCCCGGCGTATAACATTCGTTCCTACTATACGCCCTATCAGTTGGGTCAGACTATCTCCAGACCGCGAGGGTGGCGAGCTTGGTTCGGTAATCCGTTTGACGCCCCGATTCCTGCTGGCCGCTAGGCTGTTGCGAATCGAAAGAAAATTTACGCGCCGCCGGTCGCAGTTGAAAGAGATTGCCTAGGGCTGATAACGTTTCTTACAGAGGTGCTGTTATCATCACCTATGGAGATTGGTTGACCGGAGATTGGGTATCCGCCGGTAGCTGGAAAAAAACTTGATGTTCCGGTTTGCCCTTCCACTGGTCGATCAACGCGTGTATCACTCCAGCGGGCAACGCATAGCTACAAGTGCGACCGGCACGTGCAATGTTGATTCCCGCAACATTGCCATCCATATCAACGATCGGTCCGCCACATTGCTTCGGCTGCAGTATTGAGTCATGCGCAAATGCTTTAGGGAAGTCTGCGCGTCGCAGACTGAGTTCCCCGCCCATGCTGTTCATGACCCCGAATCGCGTCTCGAGTGCATCGACTTGCTCCATGCGACCTAACCGAGCCGTGGCTTCTTCCTCCCTGTTTCCACGAAGAATTCGCAGTTGAATTTCCTGCGCGGGCATCATCTTCGCTAGTTGATTTATAAACTCTCGACGGCTGTGGACGGGATCGCCGTTTAGACCGATCACAATATCATTACGTTTGAGTCCAGCCACGTCGGCCGCACTGCCCGCAAAGACCACCTCAATACGAGGTCCTTGCGCTACTTGAGTCAGCTGAACTCCAAGAAATCCGCGTTCGTGTGGTATCGTTCGGGAATTAACACTCACAATACCAATCGAGAGTGGGTTACTGCTAATACCGGGAGTTACCAACCAGCTGCCAACCGTTGGATCCGTATCATTGCGCCAGCGGACGGGAATAAAACGACGATTATCCGTACTTTCGAGATGAAGCAATGCGACATCATGCTTGGCATCTCTCACCAAGACCTTTGCCGGATAAAGTTTACCGTCAAAGACCCGGCAACGAATATCACCTTTTAATTCGCTCGATTTTGAGACAACTAATCCAGCGGGATCTACCATTGCACCCAGGGCAACTTGTTGGCCATCTGCCTCGATTTGAACGGTTCCCTTGCGCACGTCTGCAATGATGGGCACAAATGTCTGGTGCACATCGGGATGATTTTTCAAATACTTCCACTGGCCCTTCACACGTTGCGGAGAGTAAAGGATGCCGATTAACAACATGAAAGCGATGAGGCATCTATTTTTTAAAGTGCACATGTATCAAGTAGTTTGGATCCGTCTGTTACAAAAAGATAACGATAGAAAATACGGTCGAAATATAAAAAAAGGAAACCCAATTAATTGTAGGCGTTAAATCCGAAGCTACCGATTTTAATTTCGATAACCAGATTTTTTGTGCTTCTTCTTACATCGAGACGAACGACTTGACCCGGCTCACACTCGGCCACGGCGGACACAAGTTGGGAAAAGTTTTCAATGGGCTTCTCATCAAACCTTAAAACAACATCACCTCTACGCATCCCGGAGATAGCGGCTGGACCCCCTGGAACCACTCGACCAATTTCAGCTTCATTCCGATTCTCAGCCTCGAGCACACCCAAAAAAGGACCCCCCGGAGAAGGGCCTCCCCAAACGTCTCCTTTCACATAGCGATCCCAGTCTCTTTGAAACACATTGATTGGAATGTGGAGGTTTGCCTCAATGCCTTCACCAATCCTACTATGGATTCCAATCACTTCACCTGCTGCGGATACGAGTGGCCCTCCTGAATCACCACCGACTAATGTGCAATCTGTGACGATGATGTTCTCACCTTGCAGGAGCATTCTGCCAATTCGCACCGTTGGTTGGCGGTCTTTCCTAAAACCGCCAGGATGGCCAATCGCAACACACCATTGACCGTGGTGTAACGCGTCTGAATCGCCAATAGGAATGAACGGTAGTGGATTGTCTCGATCAATTTGCTCGCTGGATATTTTTAACAATCCGGCATCGACCCGATGGTTGGCACCGAGCGTCGTTGCAGAAAACGTTCGACCGTCGGGCAAGAGCACAGTTGCTTGCTTGTTGGCCCGGCCCGTGACGTGTCCGGCCGATAGGATAAAGCCATCCTCGCTGATAATGACACCACTACCCATTCCATTTTTTAGACGGATTCCCACCACCGCTGGGTTTACAGCCTTGGAGAGCCGTTGCGTGTGTTCTTGCATCGCAAGCAATTCATCACGATTGCGAGGCGGCGCTAAAAAAAGATTTTCAATGTCGTCTGAGAGTTGCAAACGCCGCGCCCGCGCTTTATTGACATTTGGATTTGGCTGCGGGTCGGGTTCGTTCGCAATTGCAATCGCAGTTAGGTCGAGCAACAACAAAAATGTTGTGAAGCACGCAATGATAAATCGGTCGTTCGTTCTGATCAGTCCAGGCAGGACACTTTGAGCAGAACCCTTTTTCGCGACTGTTGCCGAATCTTTTAACTGTCGGATTTGCACAACCAATGGTCCATCTTTGTAAATCGTGGCTAATTGCGTTCGCTACGGAGCCCCCACGGGGTCGCCCGCCGCCTTAATATCATCGTAGCCGTTGACGACACAGCGGCCAATTTTTCGGCCAAATTAACGTGCGATACCGATGATGCCGGTTTTAGGGGCAATCAGGCCGAAAAATAGCTGAAACAGGTGAAATTTATTGTTTTTTCCAAATTGCGAAACTAAAATCGGAGCATCAAGCGGTTTTATATCCCACATT
>DLCF01000106.1:4478-13601 GCA_002480485.1 Planctomycetaceae bacterium UBA7805 | reverse complement strand
AGGCTGTCGGAGCGGAGGCAAGCTGAAAACGACTCTACGAGTCATGAGGAGGCAAACCATGGATGAGCGTCGCATACTTAAAATGACCATTCCCACGTCACAGCACATTGATGCGGAGAACCTGGGACACCAGACTACTCTGCTCGAGGAATACGATCCGTACATTGCGGGATTGATCCGTAACCTCCAGCGTGAAATACGATCGGAGAAGAAGCGGAACTATCAGCGGATCGTCGCGCACAGTGCGTAGCGCGTAGCCTGATAGGAAAGAAGATCTTGATGGGCCGACTGGGACTGTCTCCTCCATTAAGGAGCGTCCCAACGGCCCGTCCCGGGATCAGCCCTTCAGCGGTACCGGTTTTGGTAAAGGTTGTTGTCGCCCCTCGGTCGGCACCCCGGTCTCTGCAGCCATTCGTCTCAGATGGGCTGCAATAAAAAACGATCCGGTCACACAAACGGACTGGCCTTGGGCCAAACGGTCACAGGCAACTCTCCAGGCAGCAACCGGATCCCGCTGAACTTCAAAAGAAGTTTTCCCCTGAGCCAATTCCACGTTAACTTGCTGCACGATCTTCCCTAGATGTTTCGGGTCCGCCGCTCGGGAGCTCCCGGGATATTTCGTAAGAATGACATGCCGAAATTTTGGGACCAACCGTTTGAGCATTCCCAGAAGGTCTTTATCGAGTGAGCTGGCAAACACGAGAACCCGCGAAGGCCCAAAATCGATTTCGTCGAGCGCTTCCAACAGCGCACCGATCGAAGCCACGTTGTGCGCTGCATCTATAACGAGGTCTGGGTCTCTCGAAATCACCTCCACCCGCCCTCGACAGCAAACCCCGGCAAGCGTTTGTCGCACAATCAGATCATCCCAGACCCAATTCTGAATCGACAACAGATCAAGCACGGCCAACGCCAACGCCGCATTTTCCGCTTGGTGCCGTCCGAGCAAACCGAGCGGCATTGCCTCACGGGTTTTCAAGGGTTTGCAGTGTCCCTTGAAATCAAATGTTGCCTGTAACCGGTTCCCTGGTGCCACCGCATAGTTGGCGGCTTTGAAATCCCGACCGACTTCAAATAGTGGTGCCTTACAGGATTCAGCTTTCTCGGCAATTACGTGGCGTGCTGCGGCATCGGTGACTCCGCTGACAACCGGGATTCCCTGTTTTATGATGCCGGCCTTTTCGTGCGCAATTTGTGACACCGTGTCACCTAGCTCACGAGTATGATCAAGACTGACACTTGTGATAACTGTCACTTCGGGTCGACAGACATTGGTCGAATCAAGGCGTCCTCCCATACCGACCTCGAGCACGCAAAAATCGACCTTCTGCCGGACAAAATAAAGCATGGCTAACGCAGTCACGATTTCAAAATAGGTGGGGCCGATTCGGTCCGGATGTTGATCCATCTCCTCTGCGATCGGCTTCATTTCCAAGAGCAGCTCGGCCAACGTGTGCGAATCAATCGAAGCGCCATCGACTACAAATCGCTCTTCCACGCAATCGAGGTGCGGTGAGGTGTAAAGACCGACTCGGTAACCACTGGCGGTTCCCACCGCAGCAAGCATTGCGGCGGTGGAACCCTTACCTTTCGTGCCAGCAATGTGAATAGCACGCAACAGATTTTGTGGATCTCCAAGCCTTGCGAGCAATTGACGCATGGATGCGAGCTGGAAGGTGCGAGCATTGTGCACCGGTGTCCGCTCGTGATTTTCACGATCAGCCAGAAATGCGATCGCCTCGCGGTACTGAGGTGTCTGCGGGTCCTGTGTCATTAGAAACCGAAAGAGATGTAAAAAGATTGCGGGGAACCGATTCTTCAAATCGTTGATCACCCAGTCACGCTCAGAAGACTAAATGGTTTTAGCCCTTTGCCAGCAGAAACTCTAGACCCGCGCCGCAAACGATGGTATGCGATCCGAACGTAAAATCCCGGGAAAAACTCCGCGGCGCACGTGGACTATGTTTTTTTGTGTTCTGCTTTGCCTATTTTTCGCAAGGCATCCATTGCAGCCGTTCGCGTATCTTTTGCAGGGCCACTACCATCGTGCTCGCTGACCCCGGAACCCTTTTCCCCTGCATCTCTTTGTGTGGCGGCGTCAGTAACGGCCGAAGTATTCTCCGATTCGTTCACATCAGTCGATTTAGCTTTGGTGCGGGACGCGTCGATATGGGGATCGTCGGATCTGAGCACCTTGAGATTTTCCATGGAACTCTGCATTTGATCCGGATCAAGTGCATCGCTCCAATCATCAACGATTTGCTCAGGGGGCGGAGAATGCTCAGTCTTCGAATCGAGATGAACATTGGCTGACTTTTTGTCACCAACCTTTGTTGTCGTGTTGATCGCACTGGTCACTTGAACCAAGAATTTCAACGGTCCAACGGCAAGCAGACTACCGGTGCGCAGTGGCTCCTCGCGATCGACGCGTGACCCATCGACGAACGTTCCATTTTTGCTGCTGAAATCGACAACTGCGACATAATCGGATTCGATCACTAAAGCGCAATGGTGACGACTCACCACATCACTGTTGCACCGGAGATGGCAATCGCGGTCGCGACCGATGATAAATTTCGGAACCGTGACCAGCACTTCTTCGCCGCTCCGAACGCCACCGACGACAATCAGTTTCAGTTGCACCTGCTCCTCTCCTCGCCATAGCAAATGCACACATCCCCTGCCCGAGCCCCCGGCATGTGAGCATGACAAAATAGCAACGGAATGGCAAATATTTTCGCGCCACCCCATCACCCATACGCAATGCCATGCCATTGGGTTCCGCTACCGCCCGTTTATGAGATATAATCTCATCAGAGAGTAGGAATTTAATAATTTGCAACAAGCGGGTCAAGCAAGGATCTTCACCTCTGCGGTGTGTGCCGATTTGATGTTCCGGTAAGAAGAATGATGGTCGAACTGCTCGCCACGCTTCGAGCGCTTGCTCGGTGAGATGCATGGCCCTATATTTCATTTTCCCAGAGATTTAGACCCAAAAGATTTCATCTGTAATGGAGCGAGAGAGGAATGGTTTCACCTGCTGCCAATGTCGTGATTGAGGCTCGGAACCTCTCGAAGGTCTACCGTGACTTCTGGGGTCGCCAGAAAGTCCGTGCGTTGCGGGCACTCGATCTTACGGTGGAAAAGGGGGAAATTTTCGGGCTGCTCGGTCCCAACGGATCTGGCAAATCGACCACCATCAAAATTCTGCTCGGACTCTTGTTTCCCACAGGGGGTGAGGCCTTAATCTTTGGTCAGGAAGCGACGCAGGTTTCCAAAAACGATCGGATCGGATACCTACCTGAAGAATCATATCTCTACCGATTCTTAAATGCCTTTGAAACGCTTGACTTCTATGGGCGACTTTTCAACATGCCTGCCGGTGAGCGACGCGATCGCAGCAAGCAACTGATCGAAACAGTGGGTCTTTCCGCGGCGGCACGCCGTCCGCTGAAAGAGTATTCCAAGGGCATGACCCGGCGGATCGGGCTGGCCCAGGCTTTAATCAACGATCCCGACCTTATTCTGCTTGATGAACCGACCAGCGGGCTTGATCCGATCGGCACCAAAGACATGAAAAACATGATTGTCGGCCTGAAAGAGCAAGGTAAAACGGTTGTTTTGTGCAGCCATCTGCTGGCCGATGTTCAAGACGTCTGCGATCGCATTGCCATCTTGCATCAAGGAGAACTCAAAGAATTGGGTCGTGTCGACGCACTGCTCCGTAAACGTGACCTTACTCAAATCCAATCGACGCAACTCTCACCAGAGGTAGAAAAAGAGGTCTGTGATTTGATTCGTGCCCGTGGAGGCCAGGTACTCTCGACCGAAAATCCTACCAGTACACTGGAGGATCTATTCCTCTCTATCGTCCAAGAGAGTGAAGCCAAGCCGGGAAAAAGGGCAATGCCCGACGAAACGAATCGGGAATAGAACTAAGGCGCGATACGGTCCTGCAAAATTGGTCCTGAAATCATGGTTATAGAAAAACCGGTTCTACCCACCTGGGAGTGGCTCTTCGGGCAAAGCGATGCATCGGCGGCAGGCGCATTTTTCGAATTTTTTAAAGTGGCTCTCATTCTGTTCGTGCTTGGCCTATTTGTAGGCCTGATCGTGAGTGTATTTCGCTATGGACCTGCCCGTGGTTTGCAAAATTATCTCCGCGTGCTTCGACAGGCGCCCCGCGATCTGCTCGGTATTTCGCCGCGGCGCGTTCTCGGCTTGGCAGTGCTGGCCATGCGTGAAGCATATCGACGCCGGGTATGGGTAGCTCTGATGCTATTTTTCATCGTGCTGATGTTTGCGAGTTGGAACCTTGCTCCCAACAGCGATCAACCGGCAGTGATTTATCTAAATTTCGTCCTCACGGCGGCCACCTACATCATGCTTCCGGTCGCCGTATTCACCGCCGCGTTCAGTCTTCCACAGGACATCAAAAACCACACAATCTACACCGTGGTCACCAAACCGGTTCGACCGAGTGAGATCGTTCTTGGTCGGATTCTCGGTTTTTCGGTGGTGGGCAGTGGCCTGCTGCTGGCGATGGGCACTGCAAGCTATATTTTTGTCGTTCGCGGCCTGGATCACACGCACCAGATCACCGAAGAGGACTTGTTGCCCGAAACCCATCGGGGCCGGATTGTCAACTTTCAAGGTGAGACAAGCAACAACGATCGACACCGTCACTCCGTCGACATCGAGGCTCGCAATTTTTATCCCGAGTTTGAAATTTCCTCCTCGGGAACTGTGACGCGGGTGGGTCGTTCGGCCGCCGACGCTGGACTACGGGCAGGCGACCGAGTGACTGCTATCAAGGGAGAACCTCTCACAGAAAAAAATCGCGATCAAAAGCTTCGAGGCCTGGCGGGCAGGTCGCTTAGCGATGTGCAATTATCGCTGATCCGAGACGGTAAAAAAATCGATCTCACCGTGCCCCGCACAATCCTGGAGACTTTCACGGGCACTAATCGCGGACATAAGCATCGCATCGTTACCAGACGATCGGGAACTGACAAGACAACTGCAACGCATGCGGTGGGACCGGCCGAAGGGATGTTCCTGGCTCGCGTGCCCCAGTATGGATCGCTTCGGTTCCGCGACAGTAAGGGTGATCCGCAAGACCCTCGAACCTGGACCTTCAATGAGCAGGGCGTAAACATCGGAAAAATATTTTCTTACCGTAGTTACATTCGCGGCAACACACTTGCGGCCGCTATCTGGACATTCGATGGGGTAACTCCAGAAAAATATCCCAACGGACTCGACATGGATGTGAATATTCGAGTCTATCGAAGTTACCTTGGAAAAATTGATGCGCCAGTCGTTGGCAGCATCTCTGTCCGCAATCCAGACACCGGCAAACGCAGCCGGGAACAGATTTTTTCCGGCAAGGACTTTACGATCGAACGAATGCAGATTGCGCGGAAAGTGTGGAGCTTAGACGATGAGTTGATCGACCTGTTTGCCGACGGGCTTATTACACCCGACGGACGCACCGAGGTCTGGATAAGTTGCATGGATCCAGGCCAATACTTTGGCATGGCCGAAGCAGATGTTTATCTCCGCAGCCGAGATGCCTCATTCACGCTGAACTTCATCAAGGGATTTCTGGGAATTGAACTGCAGATTATTCTCGTCACAGCATTGGCGGTTTTTTTCAGCACGTTCCTCAGTGGCCCGGTCTCGACACTACTCTCTTTCACGACTGTGCTACTGGGATTCAATAAAGATTTCCTGCAACGCCTCGTCCGAAGCGTTCTCGACCCAGAACTCGCTCAACAGGCAGTTGCTTATAAGCGAGTCTACGGTGGCGGACCGATTGAAGCGGCCTACCGGATTCTTCTTCAATTAAATATCACATCCGAACTTGAAACTAGCCCATTGACTTCAGCAATTAAGGTGATCGACGTTGTGATCATGTATGTCGTTGAAAATGTGCTGCATCTGTTGGCCGATTTTGAGCAGTTTCTTGAAGTGCAATATCTGTCTTATGGTTACGATATACCATGGGACATGTTAATTCAGCACAGCTTTTCTGTAATTTCCTTTATGTTCGCCACCTATATCCTCGGTTACTTCATCCTTAAATCGAGAGAATTGGCCCGATGAACCAACGTCGTCTCTTCCAACGAAAAATTGTATTGTTCGCGCTAATTTGCGTGTTGTTATTTCCACTATTTGTTCTCAGCCAACCAGCCACTATGAACAGTGCGGGGGGCAAGCTTGCAAGATTACGAGAGGAGTACAAACTTTCTGAAGCGGACCTGGGGCAGATTGATCCGACAAGCGTCAGCATGAAACTAGCGACCTTCGGTCTGCAGGGCGCGGCCACCAATCTGCTCTGGTCGCGCGCGATCCGCTACAAAGATCGTGAAGATTGGACCAACTTCGACGCCACGCTCGAGCAAATTACAAAACTTCAACCGCACTTTATTGAAGTGTGGGATTTTCAGGGACACAACGTGGCGTTCAACATTTCAGTCGAGTTTGATGATTACCGCGACAAATACCGCCAGGTGATCAAAGGTTTCAATCTCATGAAGCAGGGCATTCGCTACAACGAAAAAGAGCCGCGACTCATTCGCCGCTTGGCAAGCTACATTGGATTAAAAATCGGTCGATCGGACGAAAAGAAATATTTCCGACCGATGTTTGCAGCCGATCGCGACTATCACGCGCCACCCCGCGACCAGAACCCGTTGACCGGAACTCGCTACGAAGACCGTCCGGAGAACGTTACCGATAACTGGCTGATTTCCAAATGGTGGTATCAGCAGGCGGAAAATCTAATCGACGGTGGTATTGCTTCGATGAGCACGATGAACCCTTTTCTTGTTCATTCCGAGCCGGCTATGCAACAGATACAGTATGCCCGATCCCTTGAGCAAGATGGCAAATTTGACGACAAGATGCGCGACGCTTGGAAACAAGCTGCGCGCGAATGGCTGGCGTACGGACTACGGCCAATCCTCACAACGCTCGGTTTTGAGATTCGTCTGGAGGACGTAGAGCGTTTGAAAAAGGAGCGTGACCAGGCATATGATGAATTGATGGCGATTGAACCCGGACTGCTTGAAAAATTGCGCAAACAGCGGATTGCTGACCTCTCAGAAAATGAACGCAAAGCGATGGATAAAAATCCAGATGACCGCACCGCTGAAGAAACAAAACTTGCCGATGAGGCCCGCAGTAAAACCATCGTGCGGCTCGAAGATTTGGCTGAATCCACCGATATTAAACAGCGAAGCAAAGCAATCAAACTAGCCGAAAAATATTTCGACTATGCCGCACGCTATCGTGTGGCCAGCCAATATAAAAATTTTACAATCAATTACGGTTACTGGAAAAATCGTGCTGAAACCGAGCAGACCGAGCAACTGCAAAGGGTTCGGAAGCTGCTATACGACGCCGATAAATCGTTTATTGACTCGGATATCCCGACCGCCGAGCAACAGTATCGCGAGGCGTTTGCTCTATGGCGTGAAATATTAGACACGCATCCGGAGTTACTGGAAGAGGAGACCTTCGTTGAAGATCTGCGGGAGGAGATTGATCGATACCGGGACTTGATGAAGCAGGTCAATGAGGACCGAAGCCCCACGCTACCGGATGATTTTCCGTTGCTCGACGTGCTGGAAATGATATCCAGTGGAAGACCGCAGTCTGGTTAAGCTCGGCGAAGCACCTGACAGAGGAATTGCTTGGTTCGCACGTCAATTCCACCATGGCCACTCAGCCTGGGGCCGGCCACGTTCAAGACCCGAATACCCTCGATCGCAAGCCAGCACCAGACCGACAAACGTGTTGCAGCCTGCGCGGTGGCCCCGTTGTCGATGGCGTCGATGGCGTCGGCGGCGTCGATGGCAGCAAAATCGACGATCTTCCAAGGCCTACCTAGTAAGATCGCAGCATCGCGGGTCAGTCGTGTGCCACCGCTGATCGGGCCGTAGCAAAAAATGAGTGTGCCGTCCGAATGCAACACGTTCCGCCGCGTCCGCACGCGGTAGTCGCTCGAGCGGGTTGGCTCGAGTGCATATTTCTTCTCAATGGGACCATCTTCGGCGCGCCGACCCCGCGGGCACCAGCCTCCATGCGGAATGCCGCACGCTATCGCCGCATCGAGACTGCCCCGATCGACGCCGGTTTGTCCGCCGGAGACAATTTTGTTGACGCGGGGAGGCCACTTCATACACGCTCGTCTCGTCGGCTGGCTTTATTCGGTTGCGATTCGCTCGGCCACGCGCAACTTGGCACTGCGGGCACGCGGATTTTCCTCCACCTCCTCTTCGGAGGCGACCAGTGGTTTGGTGGTGAGCACGTTGAGCCGCGAATCGTCGCGAAAGGCGTTCTTCACCAGGCGATCCTCGAGCGAATGAAAGCTGATCATCGCTAGCCGTCCGCCGGGTGCAAGGCAGGCCGGCAGTCGTTCGAGTGCCACTTCAAGCCATTTAAGTTCTTCATTCACTGCAATCCGAAGCGCCTGAAAGGTGCGGGTGGCCGGATCGATCCGCGGTCGCGCTTTTGTCTTCGGTAAACTGCCTCGCACGATCCGGGCAAGTTGCTCGGCAGAGCGAATCGGTTGTTTCTCCCGCTCTGCCACAATCCGCCGCGCGATCCGGCGACTATGTCGTTCTTCGCCGAAGCGATAGATCAGATCGGCGAGTTGGCGTTCGCCGAGGCGGGCCACCAGTTGCGAAGCGGGCTGCCCGCTGGTGGGATCGAACCGCAAATCGAGCGGTCCATCGGCGGCGAAGCTGAAACCGCGACCGACATCATCGAGTTGGTCGCTCGAGAGGCCCAGATCGAGCAGAATGCCATCCACGTGTGCGAGTTTCAGCTCAGCAAGCACTTCCGGCAGGTCGGCATAGTTGGCATGCGCCACCGCAACGGGCATGCCTTGCAGTTCTTTCTCTGCACGGGCAACCACCGCCGGGTCGCGATCGAGTCCGATCACCAGCCCTTCTTTGCCGACGTGTGCTGCGAGCAGTCGGGTGTGCCCTGCTCCGCCAAGGGTTCCATCGACAAGCGTGCTACCAGATCGAGGCGCAAGCCACGTGCACACCTCGTCGGGGAGCACCGGTCGGTGAACGCTGGCTGCCATAACTGCATTTCCGGAGAAGAATC
>DLCF01000106.1:750-4070 GCA_002480485.1 Planctomycetaceae bacterium UBA7805 | reverse complement strand
AAAAAAGAGTCCCACACAAGGGCACTTCCGTGTGCCCCGGTGCGGGTGGGTGCCCGACGCAGGGTTGCGGGACAAACCTGCTACTCATGTTCGCTCTCGAGGTACCTCCGTGACCTTTTTTTACGGCAGTCGGGAACCGATGCTCCGCATCGACGACCCGTGCATGGCGACAGGTGGCCGCTGATCGGCCATGCGCTACCGCTCGAAAGAAAACTGACGGACGGACGAATCATGATTTGCTGAGACCGACAAGGCTTGCTGAATCCATTCAGATGCATCGCTTAGGTCTCCTGCTCGTTGGAAAACGCCGATTCGGCCAGCTCGTCATAGCGGGCACTGCGTTCGGTGGTGTAGGCGTTCCATTTCTTGGTGTCCCACGCTTCCACGTGGTCACCGACGCCGACCAGAACCATTTCACTCTCCAGTGCTGCCCACTGGGATAATTCGGGCGGAATTCGCAAGCGTCCTTGCTTGTCGATTTCACTCCGCCGAGCTTGGGCGTAAAAAAGACGCCCAAACGCTCTTACATCGCGCCCTGTGGGCGATGCCGTGGCCAGTCGGTCGGCGAGTCGAACGAAGGAAGGTTCGTCGTAGATCGCCAGCGATCCATCGGTCCCGGGTGCCACGTAAAAAACTCCCCCTTTGACATCTCCCCAGGCTGCCCTCAACTCCTTGGGAATTGTCACGCGCTGTTTATCGTCCATCGCGCGGTGGAAGGTACCGGTTAGCAACATCGAATCGACACTCGTCTTCGCCCGGGGTCGCCGTCCATTTGGACCCGACGAGCGTCTTCGCTTTGCCCGGGATCCGACCCGGAACTGCCAACCTTGTTTTTACCACTTTCCACCACTCTCAACCACATGGCCCCAAATGTACCCGCGATCAGGGTTTCGTCAAGCGGATTTTTAACCCGTGTTTTTGGGCATAAATCGTCCCCAGAGCGCAAAAACACTGTGGATTACAGGCTCAAAAAAATTTCCATTTTGTCCCACATCCGCCGGAGGGTCCGCTGGAGGCCATCGGTTGTGGGGCCGGCTGCAGGGGCCCCCAGCATCTTGTGCCGCGTCGGGGCACGACCATCGCGTTCACGCTTTTACTCGCCTGGCGGTCCGCTCTGCGTACCCACATTCCGGCTGAGCCGATACACTTTTCGCATGAGCCAACTCGATCAATACGATTACACACTCCCGAAAGAGCGGATTGCCCAGCAGCCGCTCTCCTGTCGCTCCGATGCCCGCTTGATGGTGATCGATCGCAAAAGCGATTCGATCGAGCATCGCTACGTCCGCGATCTGCCACAGCTGCTCGCAGCCGGTGACGCGGTGGTGGTCAACGACACGCGGGTCGTTGCGGCACGATTGGTTGGCAAACGGTCAGCCACCGGCGGTCGCTGGGAGGGTTTGTTTCTGGAATCAGACGCAAGCGGTTTGTGGAAGGTATTGGGCCGCACCCGCGGAAAAATCAAAGCCGGCGAAAGTGTGCAATTGGTCGATCGCGAAGGCCGCACCGACACCACGCTCACGCTGATCGCGCAAGAGGAGGACGGCAGTTGGATCGTTCACCCGGAAAGTGAAGGGGAGCCGCATGAGATTTTAGCGCAGGTGGGCCGCACGCCCCTGCCACCCTATATCCGCGGTGGTGAAATGCTGCCGGAAGATGAAACCCGCTACCAGACCGTGTATGCCGAGCATCCCGGTTCAGTGGCCGCGCCCACCGCAGGCCTGCATTTCACCGATGCGCTGTTTGCGCAACTGGCCGAGGCAAAGATCCATCGCTACCAGCTCACGCTGCACGTCGGCACCGGCACCTTCAAGCCGATTGCAAGTGATTCGTTAAGCGAGCATCCCATGCACAGCGAGTGGGCGCACCTTGCCGCAGACACCGCCGCTGCCCTCACCCGTGTACGCACATCCGGCGGCCGCGTTGTGGCCGTCGGCACCACGTCGATGCGGGTGCTCGAGACCGCCGCACGCACCGGTTCGCTCGCGGCGTTTGAGGGCCCGACCGATCTGTTCATTCATCCGCCCTTTACGTTCCATGCGGTCGACGCCTTGTTGACCAATTTTCACCTGCCCCGCTCGACGCTGCTGGTGCTGGTCCGCACGTTCGGGGGTGATGCCCTGATCCGCCGCGCATACGCGATGGCGGTCGAGGAGGAATATCGCTTTTATAGTTATGGCGACGCGATGCTGATTCTCTGAGCCCTTTTTGTCCTGTTGTCTTGTCCGGTGGCACCATGACCTGCCGGAGCTGCGTGCCGGGCGGTATACTGCACGCTCTGCCACCGAATGTCACTTTCAGGAGGATGCGATCGTGAGTGAAGTACAAACCGAACAGGTGCTCGTGGTGCCGACCGAGCGATTTCATGCGTTGGGCCACTTCCAGGGCTTTTCGGCCAAGCCCGAATTGCTCGAACAGTTGCTGCTGGCAGAACACACCTCCTATCGCTCGCGGGATGCGGTTGAAGAAGACCCTTCGTTCAAACAGCTGATTCCTTATTGCCTGTTTCGCTATACCGACGCGGAAGGCACCGCACATCTGTTTCAATACACGCGTGGCAGTGGACAGGGCGAAGCGCGGCTGCACGCCAAAAAGAGCGTCGGCATCGGCGGGCACATTGCACACACCGACGCCGGTGAGAACCGCGACCCGTATCGCGAGGGCATGCAGCGTGAGTTGGCCGAAGAAATCGTGATCGATAGCCCCTATACGGAAGCATGCGTCGGGTTGATCAACGACGATGCCACGCCGGTCGGTCAGGTTCACTTGGGCGTGGTGCACCTGTTTGATCTGGAGTCGCCGCAGGTGGCTGCCCGAGAAGCGGAAATCTGCGATGCGCACTTTCTGCCCGTGGCGGACATCGTGGCCGACCTGGACGCCTTTGAAACGTGGTCACAAATCGGCGTGCGGGCCCTGTTCGCACAGCACGGCACTTAACGGCGGGCAACAGCGGGGAAAAACGTGAACGAGCGGATTTACCTCGACAACCAATCGACCACGCGGGTCGATCCCCGCGTGATTGAGACCATGCTGCCCTATCTGTCCGAGTGCTACGGCAATGCAGGCAGCGTCACGCATCCCTTCGGCACCGAAGCGGCCACGGCGGTTGAAGCCGCCACCGGCACGATTGCCGATCTGCTCGGCGGGCAACCGAAAGAGATCATCTTCACAAGCGGTGCGACCGAGAGCAACAACTTGGCCCTGCTCGGCGCGGCCGCCTTTTACACGCGACGAAACAAAAACGAGGCGGGCCACATGGTGAGCGTATCAACCGAGCACCGCGCGGTGCTCGATCCGCTCGCGGAGCTGGAAAAGCGCGG
>DLCF01000106.1:0-344 GCA_002480485.1 Planctomycetaceae bacterium UBA7805 | reverse complement strand
CTGCGCGACGATACGGTGCTTGTGTCGGTGATGCTGGCCAACAACGAAATTGGTGTGATTCAGCCGCTTGAACAAATCGCCGCCCTCTGCCGCAGTCGGGGCGTGCTGCTGCACACCGACGCGGCGCAGGCGGTCGGCAAACTGCCGCTCGATATCACAAAGCTGGGCATCGATCTGTTGAGTTTTTCGGGGCACAAACTTTATGGGCCGCGGGGCATCGGTGTGCTGATGGCCCGGCGGCAGCGAGGCAAAGCCCCGATCGCAGCGCAGCTCTTCGGCGGCGGGCATCAGGGCGGCCTGCGCAGCGGCACGCTCAATGTGCCGGCCATCGTGGGGCTGGCCCG
>DLCF01000044.1:818-8865 GCA_002480485.1 Planctomycetaceae bacterium UBA7805 | reverse complement strand
TGCCTGCGGAACGTAATTTTCGTCAAATTTTGGATTCGGTGCGTGAAGCACATTCGTCTCAGGGTTGATCGTATTTCTCAGGTCGAGAATGTTACCCTCGATCCAGCATCCACTGACCCCACTGCCATCCATGATATCGATTTCATAGCGATCACCCTTTGAAATGCCCCCACTCGCGGTGTTTTTCCAGAAAATGCAATCCCGATAAACATTTGCAATCCCTTTGTCATCCACGCCATTCCAATTACCGGTAAAAGTGCAGCGGATTACCTCAGCTTTTGAATCATGAAATACCGTCAATGCACCCGATCCGTGCTCTTTGTTGTATTCACTCCGCATGATTTGGCCGACAAAATCTTCATCGGTATTCGAAATGTTGTTAATAAAAAGACAATTTTCCAGAGTCAAGCTGCCTCCGGGAAGCACATCTACCGCCGAGCCTGTCACTCGGCACCGATTGTTTCGGAAGACGCAATTTTTCATTAGAGGCGATTGTTGATTAAATCCTTGGTGCTCCACTGACACACCACCTGCACAAGGACTTGCATAATTGTCGTATAGATAAAGGCCCTCAATTGTTGGATAGGATCGTCCGAAAATTTTTATCCCTCCTCCATCCGAGTAAAAAAATATTCTTTGCTTCAAGGGCGATCCGATAGGTAATTTTTCAATGCAAACTGGTTTCTCTGCACGAGTAATGAAATTATTGGCGCCGGTGATATGGAAACCACGAAAGACGGTTTTGCGTGAAACGCCGTCTCCAAAATAGACGACGTGATTCACCGTTGCGGGATAACTCTCGGCACGTTTGTCAGCAATATCGGGATTCTCTGCAGTTAAAATCACCCTGCCATCTGCTTCTAGTGTGACACCATCATGTGCAGCATTGAAATGAATCAACGCTTGGGCCCGCACTGTCGGGCGATATGTCCCAGCGTGAACGATCACACGCTTTGCCGTATTGCTCCGGGCTGCCGCGTCCAACGCGTTTTGAATGGAATCGCCAGGGTAGACGTGGTAAGCTCCGCTCTGATCCGGAAAATTCGGAGCAGTGGAATTTTGACAGCCAATAAAGATCAAAGGTGACAAGACGGAGAGCCGTAAAATGTCGGACATGGTTCTCATAATGTTGGAAATGCTCGTACAGTACCAATGTTCTGAGAGATCGAACCGTCTTCGTCGCGAATCTATTTTTAGCTGCGATGGACAATTCAAAGTGTAGCCGATACCCGCTCTGGATTAAATTGCTGGATTTTCATCTGGTTACCGGATCGCATCCGCACTCAAGAGTGAGAGATCAATCCATCACGCGTTGATCATGCGGGAAATCTGACGCCATGTTCCGATCGATTACGGATGCACGTCCGAAAGATCAATCATCATGGTCCGCAATTCGTCGGTCTGCTCTGCCTTTAGATGCCGACGAGCTATTTTCACCCATCCAGCGAGGTGTGACTCATCAATGGCAAATTCAATTTTTTGCCGGCCGAATGTTCCCCAGATGACCGACGCCCCCGCAATTAACCATGGAGTGGCCCAACCATTACGATATTCCGGATGGACGGCTATACGTGTGACTCTACAGGTTACTTCATCTTTCATGTAGCCGATGACACAGCCTATAATTTTGTCGCCGTGCAGTAACACAGGGCACTCTGACAAGTGGACCTCACCTTGGGTTTCTCCCAATCCATCGGCAAACCATTGCCGCATAAACCCCCTCGCTTTTTCGTGAGGAATCTCTGCCAGCGAAGTCAACCGTGTATCCTCAGGCACCTTCCCCCGCTTTTTAAGGCGTTCCATCATGTCTTTGCCCGTGTCCCGCGTATTTTGTGTATCAATTTCGTAAACCTCTTGGATTTTGGTGGTTTTAAAACCAATTAGCGCAAGGGTGTGGTCCAATTGGTCCGACGGCAATTTCCACGGGTTGGATTGATGAAAGGTGAAACTTACTTGGACCGCGCCGCCCCAGATCGCGCGTATTAATGCCGTCCGCAAAAGCCAAAGGTGGATTTTAGCCCGCAGAGAAATTTGTGTACTATCCGAATCGTCACCCGCACCAACAAAAAATCGTATTCTCAGGTGACGTGGCTGCGTCATCGTCGATTGCAATAGCACTGCACCGACGGGCTTTCGATTCCCCATGGGGTGAGCTACAAAAATTTCCTTTTCAGAAATATTGTTAAACGGATATTCAGTAAACATTTCCATAATGTCTGCTTGGTCCATGGGGTCCGCTGGACGGATTACCCAATGGCTATCGCTCGCATCTTTCAGGGTGTGCTGTATAAAAATCTCACTTAAACTCTGCTGTTCCGATCCTTCCGTTTGGTGATTCTCAAGGAGTTGATTCAACTGAAGATCGGCAGCCTCCAGGTCGTCGAGATAATCGTTTTGTTTTGCTGTGATCTGCTCCATGCAATCTTTAATGATATCCGGTCGGGTTAGCGGATCACTGATTTGCAGGTACATGGGTGGCGTAAGTGATTGCCAGGACTGTTTTTTTTGATCCGTGGTTGGCTTGGAGGTATGCTGGTCAAGCAACTCAAGATGATCGAGCACCAATTTGCTATTCGGGTCTAGTCGCAATGCGGTTTCATACGCCTCCCGCGACCGATCATATTCTTTGAGCTGAGCCATCGCGCGACCTAGCGTGACATGTGCCGACGGCTCATTAAAGTTTGTTCCGACAGCATCAAGGGCAGCTCCAGCAGCCTCCTCAAATCGTCCACAGCGCAGGTAAGACTCGGACAGACCCAAATATGCTTTCGCCAAGCAGGGATCGAGTTCAATATATTTTTCAAATGCTTTTATCGCCTGTTCAGGCAGACGGAGTAACAAATACACTTGCCCCAGGTATTGGTATAACACAGGGAAGGGAGGATTACTTTTCTCGGAAAGCTCGAACATCTCGCGGGCCTTATCAAGCTCACCGTCCTGCAGGGAAATAAATCCGATCATAAATTGACCAATCGGATGGTCTGCATAAACTTTTGCAAGTGGTCGCATCAGCGCAATCGCGTCGACGGATAAACCACTTCGATAGAGCGTTTCGGTCACAATGTAACCACGTGATGCCTCTAGCGGGTTGGCAAAATAAAGCCGAAGCAGCAGCGGGATTGCCTCCTCTCTGCGACCAGAACTTATTTTTACGATAGCCATCGTCCACGCATTTTCTTTCTCAATGTGACGCAATGGCTTTTCGGAGAATTTGTCAACCAATGAACTAGTTTGAGCACGATCAAGCTCGATCATGGGCCGATCAGAATCTTCGCCACCCACTTCAGTCCATGAGCTTAGGTTTCTTCCGGTCGCAATATTCCCCGCATAGTCCTGCACGGCGTTGCCCACCAGTTGGGCTGGTAGGTCCACCCCGCACGAACGTAGTACAGTGGGACAGATATCTAGGAAACTGATTCCGTGCAGCAATTCATCGCCTTGCACGTCGGCTTGACGCAATAAAAAAATGCCTTCTCCTCGATGCGTCCTATCGGAGTATTTGCTTTTCGCAGATGGATCGATAGCGCCCATGGCATCATGGCCAAGAATTCCCCACGGGGAATACAAAATGACAGTGGCGTCTGTTCCGGCAAGCTCAAGTAAACGTCCCAATAACCGATCACACAGCATTGCGGCTGCGTTAATCACCTCTGAAAACAGATGCACCCTCATGCGGTAGCGATTTTCTTGCTCGACGGCTTGCGAAGATCCGGTCGGAGCAACGTGATACTGAAAAAAAGCACGGCTCAGGGATTCAATCAACCCATATGAAATGGTTACGAAATCCCACGGCTGATTTTCCATGAGATGGGTGGCTGTCGCATGAACTGAAAATGTCTGGGCAACAAGTGCACCAATCCGCACCAATTCGGGATCCGCGGCATCCAATTCTTGGAATTGCGGAACGAACAGGGACATGACATCCGCATCAATGTCCTCGAGTGTGACAATAAATTGTGTAAGTTCTGCTAACTCGGATTCCGGGTGAACACTTACAAGGGGAATCTCGAACTTTTCCTGACGCCGCGTCGGTACCTTCTCAAAAAAAATAGGAGCCACAAAAGTGCCAGCAATCTTCTCAGCAGGAACCGCCAAGGGATAATTAATGACGTGGCATTTGCGTTGGCAATCGCTCAGGATATCCCACACCGCATCGACTTGCCGTGAATAGCTACCGGTCGGTCGAATCTTGTTTTGGGGCCCAATTTCAAGTGGTCCAAGAACGCCGTGTTTGTCAGCATATGTACCGGTTGCGATTGAATTAAATACTACTTCGTCGAGCAGTGGGCGTTGCGTCTGCAGGTCGCCCATAATTCCCTGTTCAATTAGCGCATTTAAATGCGGAAGCTTGCCCTGATCAAGCAGGGGATTCAGGAGTCGCCAACTGGCCAAATCCCAGCTTACAAGAAGTACTTTTTGTCGAGACGGTATGTCGGCGTTCATAAAACCCGAGACACAGCGGTGGAATCTGCTTGATGACGAAGCCAATGCATGGCGGCCTCCTGTTTACCGGAGGCTAATATACACCCCAGACCCATTCTTCGGAATAGAACCGCTGGAGGAATCTAAAAAGAGACAGTGTTTAATTGTCTCTGAGAGCGAAACTTCAGGTGACCGATTCGGATGTGCTAAATAGGTGGCCAGATCAGCACGGAGAATATTTCAGTTTACCTTCAACCTCTTTAAGACTTAATCGCCATTGGAAATGCGATTTATAAATCATCTTTCCGATTTCGCGGAACTGTCAAATGCTGACTGACTCTTGCGAAAAACCTTATCAAATTCGGCTGCATTTCTCTCGGTCCGTTGACTGTAGATGAGCCATCCATGAAACATTTCACCAGAGGTCTGTGTACTGTATGTAACTTCTTTGGAAGGATCTGGATTCAACTCGTTCATGGGAGAGTTGTCATAAATACCAGTACCAATAATTTTTGTCCCTTTGGGAACGGCGAAAGGTTCAGCAAACCAATAAATGCCCTGCCAATCCATATTGTAATTTGGCATTGAAAAAATTGTTTTTTTCGTCCCATCCGGAGTCATAAGCTCGCAGCGAAAACTTGTTCCGCGATAGTGCATGTGTGGCAATATGCCAAAGAGCAGAATATCGTTTTCCGGAATAAAATCGTCCTCGACGCGATACTCTGAAACTTCTGGAGGAATTTTAAAGGTATGGTTTTCAAGGATTTCATATTCCAATTCGAAGAGGGGCGGTGTATCGTGCAGCGCGACGCGGATGTCGGGAAAATCTGTGCTAATTTTGCCATTTGTCGTGTAATGATATTGAACAAACAGGATACTGCCGGCCGATAACTTGTGGCCGGTATTCTGCGGGAATAAAGTTGAATCCATTCCCGGAACGGCGGCTGCAATGATTTTTGCATTCCAAGTATTGGGATCGGGATGAGCAAAATTTAAAGTCGGATTTTTTTGCGAACCAGCGTCATCCTGCTCATTCGGTACGACGTAACACAAAGCGTGGTGCAGTAACTCCGGTTCGCTCGATTCAACCACACCCCCGTGCACCCATACATCCTCTGTCACGGGAAGTTGCATGGCGTCGTAGCGGTAATCAAGTTCACCTGTTGCCGGAATCCATTGAGGCCTCGGTTGAATTTGTATTTTTGCGTCCGTCAAATACCGGCGATCGGTGGCGATTTGTTTCGCTGCAATCAACGGGTCATCTCCATTCCCCCTAGGCATTCCAGCGTCAATCCACCGCATAAGTGTGCTCGATTCAGAAGGCAAAATTCCATGTGTTTCGGAAAAAGGAAGGTAATGCATGTCGGGTTGCCGTGGAGGCATTCGTTTGGTCAGGATTACCTCGCGAATCATAGCGCTCCATCCAACAATATCTGAATAAGATCCCATTTCCCAAGGTGCGGTGCCACCTTCGCTATGACAGGCATAGCATCTAGCCTGAAGGATTGGAGCCACCTCGGTGGCATACACAGGGATTTCATTGGTTGGTTGTCCGCCCGCTGCACGACTGATTAGGCAGCCACGAATTTCTTCATCGGGACTCTCTACAGCGATTCCCGACAGATGCGCTTCAATTGCATCTTTAAGGTAGTGATGATCAGCTTCTTTTTTTTGGCTTTCGTATCCCAAACGATCGTCTAAAGGACCGTGGAAAACAATTTTTCTAGTTTTCGGGTCAATCAGGAAAGACTCGCATGTTCTCTTGATTCCCAACTCATCCATGACCAACTGCGCATCATCTTTCAGTACGGGGATATCGATATTCCGTTCTTTTAAATCTTGCTGCAGAGACGCCCGGTCATCTTGAGGATTGCAATTTAGAAGTCTGAATTCAATTCCCGAATTCTCATATTCTTTACGGAGTTTCATGAGTTCCGGCAAGTGATTCTGCGCAATGGGGCACCCAACACCGTAAACATAAAGCACCACTCCCTGAGTGTTTGCAAGACGAGATAACTTGTGAAAATTTCCCTCTTGATCAAGCAACGCAAAATCGCTGACACTCGGATAATCTGTTTCCTTCGGGGTCGTAGATTGCCATAGGATGATGGAGAGAGCCACTAACCCAGCTGACAGCATGGCCGCATTGATCGAGAGGAGCAGTTGTGACCCGGATAATTTCATATTAAGCCTGATAGCACTCGCAGGTGAACTTATGCAATGTCATTATACGCCCATTGCTAGGTTGCGTGTCCGGATCGCCTTTATTTTACGAGGTTAGTCAGCTACGTCCCCGTTTCTGTTCCTGTCTAGCCAACGCGAAAACTCCTCTTGGCTCTCTATAATAAGGGTGCCGATCAGATCAGGATGTGTATAGCCGCACATCTGACTCCCCGGCATTTTAAAAGATCCAAGACGGTCTGCTTTGAATTGCAGTGAAAAGGCCAAGTCAGGAACAGCGATTTCTTCTTTATCTGCAAAAGGTAACTCAAGCGTATATAAATAATCGCGGCTCTTGAGCACGATTTCGATGTCTGCCTCTAACGGGACGTGAAGCACCTGCTTGGCAAGTCGATCGTCTTCAGTATTAAATTCTCCGTCTCGTCCTGCGTACCGACTATTCCATTTAAAATCATTCCCGATCATTTCGATTTTTACCTGGTGGATCGGCGCCACGGGCTCGGATGTGCATCCGACAAAAAGAAACACCGCGACGATAGTCAAGCGGCAGTTGAATGAAAAATATTGTTTCCGAGTTTTCATCGATTTCCGTGGACTAACGCACGGATTGTTCCTCTTCCACTGTAATTGTCTGGTTGGGTTCAATAGGTCCGTTCACTACCTGTGTTTTTCCGGTAGGCCAGACAATCTCTATTTTGTTTACTGAAGTATCGTCGCCAAGGCCAAAATAAAGTGGGCTGCGGCTTTGCGACAGATATCCGGATTGTCCATCATGAAATCGAGTTTGCATGCCCGATTTCGTGTAAAGCATTACTTTTGCCCCCAGCCCATCACGATTCGACGTGGTCCCCACTAACTCTACGTTCAGAAAGTGAATCGGTTTCTTCTCATTCAAGTTGCTGACCAAAACCATAGGTTCGGAACCAAATTCGTTGGTAATGATGTCGAGATCGCCATCATTTTCCACATCAAGGATCACCGATGAACGTGTGCCCAAAGCGCCCCAAACATCAATTTCACCGTCGCGATCCTTGGTTATTTTCTCGTAGTAGGCCTTTGCCGGACCAGTGATAATTCGATCATCGGGTGAAATTGTAAAGCAATATTCAGCTGTGCGATTGTCTCTTCGTGGCTCCACCCCCAATACAAATTCGCTATCAACGAACTTCTTGCCGTGATCGTTTAGCAGAAGTGAATTAATTCCATAACGAAATGGAAAATTCATACTTGAAGCAATAAACGCATCCTCAAATCCGTCAGCATTCAAATCACCAATGCTTAATCCCCAGGGCCAATAGTTCTCCGCGCCCAAGTGATCCGATACTTCTACAAACGATCCATCCCGCTCCTGCCGGTAAAACGCATTGCCAAAAATACTCGCGCCTTCGCTGCGTAACAACGATTCTGGATACCGCATGTTGGATTTGAGCTTTTCTTTTTGAGG
>DLCF01000044.1:0-495 GCA_002480485.1 Planctomycetaceae bacterium UBA7805 | reverse complement strand
GGCACATTTTCACTCATGTCGGAATGCATATCTGTGACATAAATGTCTTGTCGGCCATCATTCTCAAAATCGAAAACCTTTACGCCCATCGATCCCCAGGGTGTCTTTGGAAAAAGATCACGACTCTTGGAGACGAATTTGGTGCCATTGACGTTTTCATAATACTGGTCATGCCCTTGCATATTGGTGATATACAGGTCGGGCCAAAGATCGCCATTTCCATCGATGGGTGTCGCAGCGCCAGACCACGACCCATCGACAAGACCGACTTTGTCAGAAACATCTTTAAAAAAGTTCGCCCCCATATTTTTATATAAAATGCTTGTCTCGGTCCGATCCGGCTTAAGATGACCAGCGAAGGCGTCATTAAATGCTTCGTAATATGCGAAGGGAAAATTTCGGATCGCTTTTGATTCTGTTTTAAACTCGGACGTGTATCGTCCGACATTCGAGAGAAAAAGATCCAACAAGCCATCCCGATCAAAATCAAAAAAC
>DLCF01000167.1 GCA_002480485.1 Planctomycetaceae bacterium UBA7805 | reverse complement strand
TAAATGAAGTTACAATAGGAATAGCATGCCTGCGTACCTTTTGCTATCTCATTTTCAATCGCATGAGAAACCGAAATATTCCATCGCCGTTCGACCGAAATTTTTTTGGCATTCCGACTATCTTGCTCGTCGTTGTTACGGTGCCTCTTCTTAATCTTCAAGCAGAGGATCAGTTAGCCGGTAGCTTCCATCCCATATTTGCCCAAACCAATATTCTCGCTTCACATCAAATCAAGCGATACCAGAAGGTAGGGGTACGTCTTCTTCGTGGCAAGCATCTGCTGCTTTTTACTGACCTACCGCCGGGCAAAGAGGTTGATCGACTGCCACTCATATTTGACAAAGCCGTTCCCCAATGGGCTGCGGCCTTCGATATTGCGAGACAAGATTGGGAAAAATGGCAGATGGTGGGCTGTCTGATGAGGGATCCAGAGCGATTTCGCCAGATCGGTCTTTTTCCCGACGAGATACGCCGATTTCGCAGTGGATATTCACAAGACAGAGTGCTTTGGATGTTTGATCAGGCTAGCGATTATTACCGTCGCCACCTTCTGCTACATGAAGGGGTGCATGGCTTCATGGCGACGTTCTTTGAAAGCCCCAGCCCACCGTGGCACGCGGAAGGCATGGCCGAGCTCCTGGCCACTCACTATTGCCACGATGCGACCGAGGGGGACATGGAGGTCGGCTATTTTCCGAGAGGGAAAAAACATGTGCCGATGCTCGGCCGTATTCGAATCGTCCGCGATGAGGTCGCTCAAGGTCGCCCCATGAACCTGATGCAAATTCTTTCTTACGGTGGCGAGGCCCACAACAGTAATGTCCCCTACGGGTGGTGTTGGGCGCTGGCTGCTTTTCTAAATGGACATCCTGTATATCAAGATCAATTTCGTGCATTGAACCAATCAGCAACGGGGAGCAATTTTAATGAAGCATTTCTAGAGGCTTATACCGATGAATGGCAAAACCTT
This sequence comes from Planctomycetaceae bacterium UBA7805, assembly GCA_002480485.1. Classification (GTDB taxonomy): domain Bacteria; phylum Planctomycetota; class Planctomycetia; order Pirellulales; family UBA7805; genus UBA7805. The sequence goes on along the minus strand of DLCF01000167.1, from coordinate 35,963 downwards.
GAGTCTGAGTGGCTGCTCTTTATTCGCGAAATTGACTACGCATACGCTCTAAATCGTGCTGCGATTCAATATCGCAAAGGGAAGCTCATCGCCCGAGGGATGGATGTGACAACCAGCATTTCGGCTGAATCTGGTTGGCAAACCACTGGCGTATTTCTCCGGGCTGGAGAGACTTATCGCATCCGTGCCACCGGAATATTCACCATGCGAGGCAACTCGCCAAATGAGATATGGCCCAGTGACCCTGGGGGTATTACGCTGCATTATTATAAAGGCCATCCGCTGGGAATTCTTCAGGCAGTTCTTATCCCTGATGAAAAAAATAATACAGATTATTTCAATGCATCACGCGTTGAATTGATCGGCCGAGAACAGCAATGGACCCCTGATCAATCGGGAACGCTTTATATGCGTATCAATAACTGTGCCAGCCGATTGCCGGATAACGAGGGCGAGATCAGTGTCCACATAAAACGGTCCAATCGATAAATTATTGTCGAGAGTTTTAGTAGAACACCAACGCTTGATCCCTGAGCACAAACGGCATGACAGAGGGAGCTGCTTGTTTTGCGAGCAAACAATCTATTTGAACGGCGGCAAAGTTGGCCGATTGACAACGGTGCGAGCAACGAAACAATAGCGACAAAGAGGACGTATTGTGCGGCCTACCTGTTTCCCTACAGCTGTTGAGATAGCACCATGAATCAAATTGAACTCCAGGACCCGGAAGTCTGGTCCGCAATCTCCCAGGAAGTTATTCGTCAGGAAAATGGCCTGGAGATGATCGCGAGTGAAAATTACACGAGCCCTACTGTCATGCAAGCGGTCGGCAGCGTGCTGACGAATAAATATGCTGAGGGCTATCCGGGGCGAAGGTATTACGGAGGCTGTGAATTCGTCGATACGATTGAAGACTTAGCCCGCGATCGTGCGAAAAAACTTTTTGGTGCAGAGCATGCTAATGTACAACCCCATTCAGGCTCGCAAGCCAATGGGGCTGTTTATCTCACCTCTGTCGATCCGGGGGATACGGTACTTGCTTTGGATCTTGCCCATGGCGGGCATTTAACGCACGGAATGAAATTAAATATCTCGGGGAAACTGTATCACTTCTTTCACTATGGTGTCGATCCCTCGACACACCGTCTCGATTTTGATCAGATCGTAAAACTTGCCCGCACGCACAAGCCAAAATTGATCATTGCGGGAGCTAGCGCTTACCCTCGCGAAATTCCTCACGCTCGCTTTGCAGAAATTGCGCACGAGGTGGGCGCTAGGTTACTAGTTGATATGGCTCACTACTCTGGATTGGTCGCTGCCGGACTTCACGACAACCCGGTGCCGGTCGCAGACTTTGTGACCACCACCACACACAAAACGCTACGCGGACCCCGTGGTGGAATGATTCTCTGTCGAGAGTCAGACGCGAAGATGATTGATCGCAATATTTTTCCAGGTACTCAAGGTGGCCCCTTGATGCACGTCATTGCCGGAAAAGCAGTCTGCTATGGAGAAGCGCTTTCGGCGGATTTCAAACAATATGCTGCTCAAGTCATTGAGAATGCGAAAGTTCTGGCCGAATCACTTTCTGCAGGAGGGTTGCGACTAGTGAGCGGAGGTACCGACAATCATTTAATTCTGGCAGATGTCACCCCACTCGGTCTAAGTGGAAAACCCGCTGAGACCGCTCTGGAGGCCTGTGGTATCACTGTCAACATGAACATGATCCCCTTTGACGAAAGAAAACCCATGGATCCCTCCGGTATTCGCCTGGGCACACCGGCGTTGACGACGCGGGGCATGGGACCAGAGGAAATGAAAACGATTGGTCATTGGATTCTCGCCGCACTTCGAGGTGCGGACGATGCAACGGCACTCTCGCAAATTGAGGGCGAAATCAAAGAGCTATGTGCTGATTTTCCGGTTCCAGCCGCAGCACTCTCTGAGACGGCGTAAGATTTGCATAATGTTTGTGCCACAGAAGTCGGTGCAAAACAGGATAAAGAATTTTTTTGCCTGCGTGATCACCAACGCAGGAAAGCCTGTTTTCTCAAATACGCCACACGCCTATAATACCGGCACGTTCCGTGGGAATGTTTCGTAAGAATGTACTCAATTGATCCCGAAATAATTTAGGGTACGCGTGTGGCCTTAAGTAAAATTTTAATTGCGGATGATAACCAGCCAAACGTTGAACTGCTTGAGGCCTATCTGACCGGCATTGAGTGTGAGATTGAGATAGCTCGCGATGGACAGGAAACCATTGACAAGGTCGATAGCTTCCATCCGGATGTCATTTTACTTGATGTAATGATGCCGAAACTTTCGGGTTTTGAAGTTTGCCGGAAACTCAAGGATGATCCGGGAACGAGTGGTATAATGATACTGATGGTCACGGCGCTGAATGAACTAGGGGACATCGAGCGTGCGGTCGAGGCGGGAACCGATGATTTCCTGAGCAAGCCTGTCAATCGCGTAGAACTCGTTAAACGCATTCAGAATATGTTAAAAATTCGACACGTCACCGACGAAATTGAACGCTTACGACAATACATTCAAAAAATGGAAGACGAATCGGCTCAATCCTAATTTCTCTTTTCTACTTTTTTGAATACCATGGATCAGCCATAGCACAATGTCACTAAAATGGGTGATGACGTGCAATGCTTCCGAATTTTTTTCTCGACAGCTAAGCGAAAATCCGGCTTTCAAGCAATGTGTTTTTTTATTGGGTTCCGAACGATGCCAACGTGTGCCCATCCGAGGAATTTCTCGAGTGACTCGCTGAGCCTCAACGGAATAATTGTATGTTCAGTCATAAAATCTTTCCTCTGGGTCTCAATCGTATTGTCTGTAATTGGTAACGTCAGTGCGATTGAGCCTGCGACTAACCCAATCGTAGGGTCCGACCACATAGCCCAACTGATCAACCAACTTGGCCATCCCCGCTATGTGCTGCGTGAACAGGCGCAAACCGAATTGATGAACATCGGTCCTCCAGCGCTCGACGCATTGTCTGGAGCTCTTTTAAGTGACGACATTGAGGTAGCTATGCGAGCCCGCTATTTGCTCACCGCGATCAAAATAGCATGGTTCACTGATCAGGATCCAAAACATATTCGCTCTGTGATGAAGAATTATGATCAGAAAAGCGATGCGGATCGCAAGCGAATTATTGAGGAACTTTCCAAACAAGCGAAACGACCTGAGCGGGCTGCGCTAGGCCGCATTGTGCGTTACGAAAAATCAACCTTACTTTCTAAATTGGCAGCAATGGCGATTATCGAGAGTGTCGCTAGTCAAAATTCATTTAGTGCCGACCATGCCACCATCAATCAACAGCTGGGGAATTCACAGCGTCCGGCAGCGAGGTGGTTACGAGAAAGTTTGTTGATAGACAGCCCGATGAACGAACAAATCGATCGTTGGAAACAAATTGCCACTAAAGAACAGGAAATCTGGAAAGCCAATACTGACCAGACCAGTCACGAGATTGTCCAGAAAATTCTCTTTTTTCTCGTGCAACTTTTGGATCGAGCTGGCAGAGAAATCGAGACCGAACCATATCTGAAGGAAGTTGTGGCAATTCAACCCGAAGAGGAAGACAGTGTTCGACTTTTGGTTCAAAAGATGCTTGAAGCACGCACCGAGCGGAAACAACTGGAAAAGCGTGCAGCACGCGTAATCAAAAATCTTGGAGAGAAATTCAGTGACATTTTTTCGACCGACCCATTGCTACTGTATGTGTTAGCACACGCGAAGCAAACACTAGGCGAGAGCACAGCAGCAAATGCGATTGCTATTCAGGCTCAAAAATTGAATCCTACAACCGCGGCAAAGCATCTTGAGACCGCATACACCCTGGAACGCCAGGGCTGGTTTGATTGGTCGGAGGATGAGTATCAGAAAGTGATTCAAATCGACGGTCTGAAATCGATCTATGCTCACTTGGCAATCAGTCAACTCTCAGAAATGCTGCATGACCAGGGAGCAGATAATAAAGCGGCAGACGTTCTCGAACCATTGGTTTTGTTGTTGAAATCAAGTCCGGACGTAAAAAAGCAACTGATGCAGCAACTGAAACGCAGTCCCTCGAGCCTCTATTCACGTATGCATTTTTTTCGTGCTTGCCAGTGCGAAGGTAAAGGAGATCGCGCTGGACAGAAGACTGAACTGCTTCAGGCCATTGCGGAGGATCCGAGCGATGCCGATGTATTGATAGCACTCTATCGACTGCCGAATCAAACCGCCGAAGAAAATTCGCAAATAAGAGAACGGATTGAAAATGCAATCCGATCCTTTCGCGGTCGGATTCAAAAAGCACCTAATTCGGCCACGGCGCTCAATCAATTTGCATGGTTAGTCGGTAACACACTGGGCGAGCAAGACCCCTCGCTTGCGGATGAGGCCATTCGTAATTCGCGTAAGTCACTTAAGATCAAACCGGATGCAGCAGGATATCTGGATACGCTCGGGCGTTGTTACTACGCGAAAGGTGATCTAGAAAATGCAATCCAATTCCAGAGAGAAGCCGCCCGGTTGCATCCACATTCGGGCCTAATTCGTGGACAGCTTAAGCTGTTCGAATCAGCCAAGAAGCAAAACCTTCGAAAAAATGCATCATGAATGATTCGATTCGCAAGTCGGGCGGCGGTGGACCGGCCACGAGGATCACAGATGGCAAGGATCTCAAACCGCTAGTTGCCGCACGCTCGGCACGAGTCCGGTATCATGTGACCTTGCTGATCGCGGCGATCCTGGTTATCGCTTCATCGGGTTTGCTACAAATTAAGAACACAGCGGAAATCGAAGTACCGTTCTGGGGAACGCTGCCCGGCATTTGCACTTGGAAAAATCTAACCGGTACCGAGTGTCCCGGTTGTGGCGTGTCTCGCTGTTTTGTCGAAATCGGTCATGGACATTGGAGCAACGCTTGGGATTACAATCCGGCAGGTTTTCTCATTTTTGGCCTCGTGCTCTACCAAGTTCCGTTTCGCGGGCTCCAATTATGGCGATTGCGGACTGGGAATTCCGATGCGGGGCACCGGATTCTGTATGTCAACTTGGTTGCATGGGGGATTGTGACAGCACTTATGGCCCAATGGATCACAAAGCATTTTTTATAGAATACGGACTAGAGAAAAAAATCTGTGGTCTCATCCGTTACCTGTACCTGATCCAGCTTTTCCGGTTGATCGATCAAATCCTGCAACCACCAGTTGGTGGCATTATAAAGACAAGTCACGTTCGCACATTGCTTTGAGGCATCAAATCGGCCGATTGTATCGATGGTCTTCTGGGTTGTAATTTCTGTCGCTCCTTGATCGCAGTACGCTGCGGGTCCCGCGATGCGTGCAGCGGGTACACCGCGATACCCCGGACAGTTAAATAATCCGAGCGGGGTCAAAACTTGTCGGAAAGCCTGCATATGGCATCGCTGAGGTTGGCAAGTGTAATCTTGCCAAGACTTTTGCTCAAGCAACTTCAAATTGGTACTCTCCACAATTTTGAAAGTATCAGTTTCAAGTTTTTTTGCTTCGTCGACCGCACTGCGTATCTTCGCAATCACCCGATCCAGTGACTCTTCTGCTGTATTCGGATTCATCACTTCTGCATTATTGTCTTCCTGGCGCACTAGAAAAGGCTTCACCGAAAAATAGTCAAAATCAAAGGTCCGAGCGCGATCCGCAGCAGCTATCAATTCATCAATATTCTCAACAATTGTTACTTGATCGCGCGCAGCTCCACGCCACGTCACGATAAACGAATAGCCGACCTGGACGTCTGGATTGGCAACCTTCATCCTCGGAACCCACTCGCAAATTTCATCCAAGGAAATCGGTTTGCTTGGCTTGTGCATTGCCTGAAATGTCTCGTCGGTCCCCGCATCAAGAGATAGGCGAATCCAGTCTGCTGATTTGAGAAATTTACATGCCGCCAATAATCTCTCACCGCGACTGCCGTTACTAACAATAGCTACCTGCTGATTTAGCTGCTTCAAATATTGCACAATTTCAACAAATCGAGGATAGATCGTTGGCTCTCCGCCACCAATAAGGATCACCGATTTCATACCCCCGTCTGCCAATTCTTTCAACGAATCACGAAGTTGCTTCTCATGGTGCTTGGCACGCGAGTTCAGGATATCCCAGTCAATGCAATGGTCGCATCGATAGTTGCATGCTGTAGTCAAATCCAAGTTGATTGAAAGAGGCACCATGCGCTGCAATGGGGCTGCAAGTTGCTCGCTTGACTCGCGGGTGATGGCCTGCTGCGATCGTACATATCTCTTGACCTGCTCCCAGACGGGACGCTGTCGCAATTTTAATTGAAAATTGTGGTAATCGTGTGCACCGTCCATGGTGTGATTGAGCGCGATTGAGGATGTGATAAAAAAGGAATCGATGTTGAAAGAAGCGATCGCAGCCACCCAGCGCTTTTTTATAGGTTAGAACCGGCGCGACTCACAATAGATATTCCGTTACGAGACAACTTTGGGCCGAGAAAAGCGCTATAACTCGCATTTGGTGCAGGGTCGCATTCAACTATATTATCGTGCTCGATCCCCAAAAAATCACGGAACCAGCTTTTCCGTCATCCTCTACGGTTCTTATCGGTCCGATGCGTCAAAAACTTACTGTGCTGATCCCATGTAAAGACGAGGCAAGTCAGATCGCCTCTTGCATCGCATCATTGGGCAACGTGGCGGACGAAATTCTGATTGCCGATTCAGGATCGACCGATGGAACGCTCCAATGCGTTGAGCAATTTACCCAAAAAAAAACACCTATCCGGATCATTCAACGAGAGTACATCAATCCCTCTGACTTTAAAAATTGGGCAATTCCACAAGCATCTTATCCATGGGTTCTCGCGCTTGATGCTGACGAGCGTCTCACTAAAGAGCTACGAGATGAAATCACGCAAACGCTTGCTACAGAGCCTGCATTTAACGCTTATCAGATTCCACGCAAAAACATTGTCCTCGGCAAGATGGTTCACTTTAGCGGATGGCAAAACGATGCACCATTTCGCCTCTTTCATCGCGACAAATGCCGGTATGATGATCGAAGGATCCACGAACATCTGCTGGTTGAGGGCGGAAAAACCGCAATCATGAAACACTCAATTCGGCATGATGCGTGTGATTCACTGGAGAAAATGTTCGCCAAGAGCATCCGATACGGATGCCTGGGTGCGGACGATCTGTTGGAGGCAGGAAAGGATGTACGAGTAACCTCATTGGTTGTTCGACCACTGTTTCGTTTTTTCAGGCATTTTATCTGGAAACAGGGATTCCGCGATGGATCAATTGGGCTATTGCTTTCGGGTCTGGCTGCCCAGGGGGCATTCATAAAATATGCGTTGCTCTGGTCGCGACGTTACCAGCAAAATAAAGACTTTCACTCGGAAAGCCGAACACCAATCGCAGAGTCCATGCCAGAATCGCCTAACTCAATGGAATCCGTGACGGGCGTTCCAACGACTGGGGGGCGAACTTTGCAGCGTGACACCGCCGAACCGAAGAAACAACCACGCGCATTGACCATGCCCGGCATCCACGAAAAAGTACAAGCCGTGGTTGACCAACTGCCGAGGGGTTCCCTGCTGGATGTGGGAGCGGGTGAGGGCGCTTTTTCAAAATGGGCTGATTCACAGGGTTTCTCGGTACACGCGACAGACGTGAACCAGAAAGAATTTTGTCTGAAAGAGATACCGTTCACGCAGACTGATTTCAATGGTCGCTGGCCATTGGATGACAACTCGTTCGATCTAGTGGTCTCGATTGAAGTTCTTGAACATGTCGAAAACCACTATCACTTTATCAGCGAATGTTGTCGGATCTGTAAACCCAACGGTCGGATCGTATTGAGTACGCCGAATTGTCACTCGATCGAATCACGGCTTAATGTGCTACTCAGTGGATTCGATGACTGTGCACCTCGGCCGATTAACTACAGCGAGAACGAGCCTGAAAAAATCTACATGGAACACATTCATCCGGCACCTCTTTCTGCCATTGAATTGGCCCTACGTCGCTGTGGCTTTGAGATCGAAAGTGTTCAATTTAACCGACACAGGAAACTTTCGATCGCCCTGCTACCAATCCTCTATCCGCTGTTTTGGTGGCGAACGTATCGGCAACTCATTTTGAGCGAGAGACAAGCTGGGGCCCGACGGCGGAATCGAGAATTAATGCGACTTTTCATGGACCGGCGAATGCTCACCGGCAGGATTTCAATTTTTACTTTTCGCCCGACAAAAATTCGGAGCTCTGCGGAACAAAAATCCACAAATTCCCTGCGGCGAACTGCGTAGATGGTTACGCTGATTGTCGCATCGGCAGCCTGAGATTTTCACTGTAGACCGAAAGTGTCCCTTCGACCATTTTTGAGTGTGTGAAGTGATCGTTTGCTCGAATGAGCGCACGCTGTTTCAAACAGTTTACCGCGTGAGGATCATTGATCGCTGCCAGTATGGCATCGCTTAGAGATTTGCTATCACCCGGTTCCACGATATGTCCGCATGGTCCCTCAGGAGAGTCGAGGCCTAATAGGTCTCTTATGCCGCCGGCCGATGAGGCGACCACAGGAAGTTCTGCGAACATCGCGTCGATCAACGACGTACAGAGACCCTCATGAAGTGACGGCATGACAAACAGGTCTGCTGCCGCGAGCAAGTCCGGTATGTCGGAGCGGAATCCGAGAAACTGCACGGAATCATCGAGATCGAGAAAGCTCACCTTCCGTCGCAATTTTTTATCAAGTTCTCCTGATCCGGCCAACGCGAGTCGAACGTTCGGATGGCGATCCAGAATGGTCGGCATTGCGGCAAGAAGCGTTTCGTGCCCCTTGCAGTGTGTGAGGTTGGCAACCATTAAAAGAAGGATGTCATTTCGTGAGACATTCAGAATTTCACGGCCAAGATCTCGGCAACCGGTTCGCGCACGGGAAGGATCGATGCCGCTGTGAACCACACGAAGCATCTCGGGCGGAATGCCGCTGTCGCTGCAGGCTTGGGCAACCGGGTTGGAAATTGCTATGACGATGTCAACGAGGCGCGTGAACTTAATAGTGGATCGAATTGGAAAATAAACGCGGCGAGCGGCGACTCGGAGGGGTATTTTCAGGCCAATCGATGCCAAACCTACGGCCGTCAGTGCGTGGCTGTCGTGTGCATGCGTTATATCCGGTCGAATTTCCTTCAACCATTGACGTATCCTCCACAAGCTCGTCGGCCTACGTCCCCGTCGCGCGATCTCCCGGACTTCGAATCCGGCGTCCCTCGCCTGTGCAGAAAACATACCATCTCGGCGGGCAAAAACGATCACGCGATGTCCGCGTTCGCGGAGTCCGCAAATCAATAGAAACGCCTGGAGTTCCCCACCGAACCACGTCTTTTGAGTCGAGACATGAACGGTCGTCAATCTTCCTTCAGCCTTCACCATGGTCACGCCTTGAACATGATCATCTTAAAATCGAAAAGATGCTGCCTGCAGATGTATCCTTTGCTGCGGCTCGCTACTTTTTTTGCTAGCTGCAACTGTACCCATCGGATCCAACAAATCCCAACCCCAATCGTGCTAGCACGAACTGCAATTGTCGATCGACGACGAGACACGTTACATTGCTAAGATGAAGATTGCTATTTTTCTTCCAAATTGGGTAGGAGATGTTGTCATGACGACACCTGCCCTTCAGGCATTACGCTCGCATCTCGGTTCGCACGCATCTTTTGTTGGAGTGATGCGTCCGAGCGTCGTAGATGTCTTGGGTGGTAGCCAGTGGTTTGAGCGGCAGCTCCTCTACCAACCAGGATCCAAAAATCCTCGACTCACGAGCCGAAATCTTGTGCGGTCCTTAAGGAATGAAAATTTGGATAGTGTGCTGCTGCTGACAAATTCGCTGCGTACTGGCATTCTAGGATGGCTCAGTGGTGCAAAGCAGCGAATTGGCTACGCCCATTATGGTCGGGGACCTCTGCTAACCGAAAAGATTCGGTTTAAAAAATATAAAGGTCGTTTTGTACCCTCCCCCACAATGTTGGGATATTTGAAATTGACTCACTTACTCGGTTGCCCCGAAGGGGCTACCTGGCCGCTCCACCTCGAAACGACTGCGGCGGATGAAGCAGCAGCAGATCAGACATGGGAAAGACTTCACCTTCCTGATCCGAAAAGGGTCGTCATTTTCCACAATGCCGGCGGTTGGGGTGGTCGCGCGACCTCCAAATCCTGGCCCTTTGGTCACGCGGCAGAGCTTGCTCGAAAAATCGCACTCCAGGAAGGCTTAACGGTCCTTTTTATCTGTGGTCCACAGGAACGAGCGTTGGCCGCGAAAACGGTTCTGGCGGCCGCTCACCCACGAGTCAAAAGCCTTGCGGACCAGTCCTTGAGTATTGGGCTGACAAAGGCGTGTATCCGACGAAGCCGATTAATGGTGAGCAGCGATAGCGGCCCGCGACATTTTGCGGCTGCCTTCGGAATCCCTCTGGTGACACTTTTCGGACCAACACACATTGCCTGGGGGGATACAGACTACGGTCGTATGATCTCGCTTCAACATGATGTCCCGTGCGGTCCCTGTATGCAGAAAAAATGTGCTCTGGCACATCACCACTGCATGCAAAAATTGACTGTCGAGCAGGTTTATTCGGCCGTGAATCAACTGCTCCAAGCACCCAGTCAAACTGTATTCAATCAAGAACGTCCGCTGGGTATTTCTGCGTAGAGAAGGCGAGGCCGCTGATTGCCCGTTGTCTCGTAAGAAACACCCGGCTATCCCGCGTAAACTTGCCTTTTATCGATTAGAGAACCTCTATGCGGTTGTCGATTGAAAAATCTTCAGCCGCCCGCATCGCAGCATGCTGAGCCAATTGATAGGAGTGAAAACTCGAGCAAAAGCCCTCCAGAACGACGTGAGTACCAGTCATCACGACCGTGAGATTGTGTACTCTCCCACCCGTGTGTCGCCTCACATCGTTGCGAATCAGTGCTGTGAGTTCCCGAATTCCAGAAACTTCTACTGGGTCGATCGAGATCGGATCGATTGTATCCATACTTTTCATCGGTCGATACTTCCTTTTTTGACCGTTTGAGAATTGTGCCCCGAACTTCCACTCATTCGGTTTCAAGTTTAGGATGGCTGCCTAATTTCGTCAACGGCGGACCATGTTTAGTTTCCGTTAGACTTTCGGGGCTACCTTAGAGCGATTTTCGACGCTCTGAAATTTTGCAAACAAGCGATGCTAGCAGTGGCTCAGAGCGATAACTGGATCTTTCCCAAGCTCTGAAGATGCTTCAACACGACATCAGCGCACGACGCCGCCGGGCTATCGCCCGAATGTAACACTAACTCCGGATGCAGCGGAGCTTGGTAGGGATCGTCGATGCCCGTCATACCCTGAATCTCCCCTGCCCTGGCTTTCCGATACAACCCTTTCGGATCGCGCTGTTCGCAAATTTCGAGGGGTGTATCGACAAAAACCTCGATAAAATCACCTAGACTCAGCTTGGACCGAACAGCATCCCGATCCTGTTGATAGGGGCTGACAAATGCCGTAAGCACAACCAGGCCGGCCTCGACGAACAACCCGGCAACCTCTCCAATGCGACGAATATTTTCCTGCCTATCCTCCTCGGAAAACCCAAGGCCAAACCGCTCGCCAAATGCCTCCCCATATTGTTTCGTTAACTGGGACGGTGTCGCATTAAGTCCGTGTCGAACATTGTCGCCATCAAGCAAAAACGTGCGGATACCGCCCTGGTGCAGCTTGCGATCAACCAGATTCGCAATCGTGCTTTTTCCGGATCCCGACAGTCCGGTAAACCAGACCAAACATCCAGAATGTCCGTTCTGCTTCTCTCGATCGTCACGGGAAACGCTCTGCGTGTGCCAGTGGACACCGCCGCTCTCACCATTCATGCCTCACCCTCCTCGCATCAGTGCTGCGGTTCATCATGAAATAGCCTTACGCGTTATCCAAAAAATTTACTCTTGGTCGCTATGAGATCCGCTAATTCTTGATGATACACCGCACTCAAATCGCCAGCAATCCTGGGGGACCATCTCTTGCTGTAGCGGCAATCATGGCACGCCTTCATGCCCATCGCATGCAACATCGTTCCACAACGTGAATGGTCAGGTAGTGTCTCTATTTGTGATCATCATGCCGGTGATCGTGATGCTCGTGACCATGGTCATCGTGCGTCCACCCTGAATGGTCATGCAATTCATTCTCGGTGGGCGACCCATGCATGTGTGGCGGTTCCAAGTATTTGAGACCATAAGCAAGCAAGACACCGAATAGCAAAAGTATCGTCAGCGGTAGTCGATCATGCGAATGAAACTGCAACTCCGGCAAAAGATCACTCAGGGAAATGCAAATGAAAATTCCAGCGGCAAAAGCCAGACCACATCCGATCGCTAAGGATTCGTGCGGGGTATCATGAACCCCAAGATAAAATGCGAGTGCCCCGAGCGGACACATCATCGAATAGACCACGTTGACCACCGCTTGCCAGGAAATCGACCACCCCCCTGCTGCCATCAGGGCAGTAATCGAAAGTGAGTCGAGGGGTTTGTGGAGCAAAATTCCCAAGAAGGCGGCAAATCCTAAAAACAGCGTTCCCGCTGCATGTGATGTATCACCTAGCACTGCCGCCGACAGGGCAACCCCATCTAGTAACGTATGCAGCGAGAGACCAAAAGCCAGACCCAACCAATGGTATCTTGTGGCGGTTGCTGTGGCATGCTTATCTGGCACATCCTCAAGCAGGGACTCCTCTGCATGCGAATGCGAATTATGCGCATCGCCGCCAGCACCTGTTGATTCAGTATCATGGCTGTGAGAACCAAAAACTCGAATTAACAAGAACGTGGTGATTAAACCAAGCATCAGCCACAGCACCGCGCGATCAACGCTGATGGACGTATGAAGGCTATGTGGTAGAAGATGAAAAAAACCAATCCCCAACATCAGCCCACCGATGCCGCTGATCAGAAACTGCATCCTACGATGCGTCAAGCGAATCATGGCGGGAAGAAAACCACCAAATAATGAACTGAGCACCACAAACGCCGAATAGATGAAAATCAAAACGACTGGCTGCACAAGAAACCTCGATTTTGTTACGATGTCGAAAATAGATTTTCCCAATTAGCTGCCAGAACAGATTGCACGTCAAGGAGTCTCGCAAGATTCCTTTCTCATCCTGATCAGATTGACCAAAACAGGACGGAATATCCTTTTTTAGGTTCACTCCAACCACCTCCCCCACTGCGGATTATCAAGTCATGAATCCATCGGAATCGAACCAGCACATCGAACCCACCTGTGCCGCGGATGATCATGGAATCCCAGAGAACGAGCTTTTGCGTGAGGAGGATTGTCATCGAGCTGCGGCCATGTTTAGTGCGCTAGGTGACCCAAACCGATTGCGTTTACTGGGGCTTCTCATCGGTCGGGAGATGTGTGTTACAGAAATCTCTTCGATCCTTGACGACAATCTCCCGGCGATCTCGCAGAGATTAAAATTGCTTCGCAGTGAACGAATTGTGAGCCATCGTCGCGAGGGCAAGCATGTGTTTTACCGGTTGGATGATGAGCATGTAGTAGCCTTGATTCGTAATGCTATCGAACACGCGGGCCACGCTTGAATTGCAAGTCTCTGCAACGCGGTAAGCGAATTTTCTACCACTTCCTACTCTGTAAGGCCTGCCAGTTCACAAAGATTGGCAGCCATCACCGGTTGTGGGCAACTCCAGACCAAGAAGAAAAGAGCCTCGCGGCAAAGGCGTCCCGCAGGATGTCCCTCGACATAACCAGCGCCTTTGACCGCTGCCAATGCTGCCTGTGACCCGCGAATTGCAAGACTGTTAGCCCGCTTGCGAAGCTCCGCCGGGGGACAGACTTGATCACCCGTTGCCAGGGCGAGAAGATCTTTCCGAGCCTGGCCTTGCTCGGCCCTTAGTCGGTCTGCCGGCGACTGCAGATCGCTGCGAGCCACGCTCTGCTGTTCAATAATGTCAATTGCAGAATCTGCTAGACCGATTGCCAATGCCGAGGTCTGCAATCCGCCGGTCGACGCGCCCGTGGCCCCTACTAGGACATCATATTCGGGCCCTGCGAGAATCGCATCTGCCTGAACTATCACTTGATCAAAACGAACAGCGCCGGTTTGGCTGCCGGTGAGGGCCATCAATGGGGTGGGTGTATCGAACGAGACACCAGGTAGATCCATCGAGACCAAAGCAAGAATTTGCCGACCATCCTCCATTTCTGCCCCGACAACAATCTTGTCGATCTGGGGGCTTCCCGTAACCCAAGGGCTAAAACCTTCAAGCACGAAACCCTCTCCTCGCGATTTTGCAGCTAAGACCCTCTTACCTAAGTGCCGGTGGCTTGTGGTCAGATGCGAGATACCAAGGGAGGCTAAAGCGCGTCCGGAGAGAAGATCCTCCAATACTTGGTCAACAATCGGCGCGCTGCTTGCCGCAATCCGTCGCAAAGCTCCTGTCGTTTGCGTCAAAACAAATGTGGTCGTAAGGCAGGCTGCACTCAAATGCAAATATCCTCGCAAAATATCCGCGTCTCCGCATCCGATACCACCCCTCGTTGAATCGACAAACCAGCGAAATATCCCCGCTTTACTGCATTGATCCAGCTGAAATTGGGGCCAATCACCTGATTGATCCAGCGATGCGGCCTGAACCGACAGACTCCTCGCCAGTGCCATGAACTCTGGACTGTCGGGTCGCGCTACATCGCCGTTATCATCCGCTGCGTTAAAATGCATGTGAGAACCGCATATTGATCGACGTTTAAATGACACCGCCCGATGGATTCAGCTTAGCGAGCAATGCTTGCCCAGACAACTCAATACCTTCGGTACCTGCACGATTCAGGGTGTTTTACGAAATTTGACAAGTTGTATAATGCGCGAGGCTATCCACACCCTACACCCGCGATCGTCTGCTTACCGACACCAGTAACAAACAACAACGAAGAAGCCTGCCATGAGTCAGATCGAAGAACCCACCACTGAATCTAATCCGCTCACGCTGGAATCGGAATTATCCGCGGAGTCGTTGTACGAAAAATGCATGGCCGTTGCTCGAAATCTTTGGTGGTCATGGCAATCGGAAGTGGTCAACCTCTTTCGCGACCTCGATCCTATTCGCTGGAGACAACTCGACCACAATCCGATCGCGTTGCTTGCGGAATTTACACCGGAACGATTGGAGGCGCGGGCCAATGAACTGGTACTTTACAGCCGGATTAATCAGGCCTATCGCAGACTGAAAGAATATCTGTCGAACAATCAAACATGGGGCACGACCCATGCCGGCATCCTGGGTGTCCGACCGGTTGCTTATTTTTCAGCTGAATTTGGAATTCACGAATCAGTGCCGATTTACTCAGGCGGCCTGGGGGTACTTTCAGGGGATCATGTCAAAAGTGCCAGTGGACTCGGTATTCCGCTAGTCGCCGTCGGTCTTTTTTACGATCAGGGCTATTTTCGTCAAAGACTTGATGAAGAGGGATTTCAGGTTGAAGAATACCAAGATACCCGCGTGGACAGCCTACCAATGGAACCGGCCGTGGATAAAGAGGGAACGCCGATCACTATCGAAATTGATACGCGGGACGGGAAACTATTTGCAAAGGTTTGGTTAATGCATGTGGGTCGGGTCGATTTGTATTTGCTCGATTGCGATGTGGAGGGTAACAAACCCGAGGATAGGAAGCTTACGGCCCGACTCTACGGTGGAGATACGCGAACGAGAATTCGCCAGGAGCTTGTATTGGGTGTGGGTGGCGTGCGAACGCTGAAAGCGCTGGGCATTTCTCCCAGTGTTTATCACATGAATGAAGGGCACAGTGCATTTGCAGGCCTTGAGGCGATTCGTGATTTTATGCATGAGGATGGTCTGGACTTCGACGGTGCGCTCCGAGAAGTGGCGCAACGAGCCGTGTTCACGACGCATACCCCGGTTCCGGCCGGCCACGATCGATTCGAAACAGATCTTGTTGAGGAACACCTTGGACCGCTGCGTGAGTCGCTTGGTATCTCGCTTGAACAACTCATGGGTTTGGGGCGTGTCGATCCGCAAAACGGAGAAGAGTCCTTCTGCATGACGGTTCTAGCGCTCAAACTCTCTAGACGTGCCAATGCCGTTAGCGCGTTGCATGGTCAGGTAAGTCGTAGAATGTGGGCCCATTTATGGCCCTGGAGAGTGGAAGAAGAGATCCCAATAGGCCATATCACTAACGGCATTCATATTCCCTCCTTTCTTGCATATCAAATGTTGCAACTCTACGACCGATATTTTCCCGCTGGTTGGGCGCGGCGAATGGGTGAACCGGAAGTTTGGCAGAGCATCTACAATATTGATCCTGGTGAACTCTGGGAGACACACTATGCATTGAAAAACTTAATGCTCACCTTTGTACGACGACGGATGAGCCGACAGTGTCGTCGTCGTGGAGAATCCGACGAAATGGTGGAAGCTGCACGACACGTTCTTGATCCGAATGTACTCACTGTTGGGTTCGCACGGCGGTTTGCTACCTACAAACGTGCAAATATGTTCATGTGGGACATCGAGAAAATCCACGAAATGATTGCCGATGGTGATCGGCCGATCCAATTTATTTTTTCTGGAAAAGCACACCCGGCCGACGAGCCCGGAAAGAAGTTAATTCAACAAATTGCAAACCTTCGCCACGATCCGGCGATTGCAGGGCGTGTCGTATTTGTCGAAGATTACGACATCAATGTCGCCCGCCATCTAGTACAGGGTGTTGATGTCTGGCTGAATAACCCGCGGCGCCCGTTGGAAGCCTCCGGCACGAGCGGTCAGAAAGTCGTTCTCAATGGAGGTTTAAATTGCTCTATTCTCGACGGTTGGTGGGCTGAGGCCTACGACGGCGTCAATGGGTTTGCGATCGGAAACGGTCGTTCTCACTCTTCAACCGAAGAGACTGATCGAAGAGATGCCGAGGCGCTTTATGATGTTCTTGTCAATCAAGTAATACCGATATTTTATGACCGTGATGATCATGGTTTACCCCGACAATGGATTGCAATGATGATGAACTCCATCGGTTCACTCGCATGGCGATTTAGCGCACACCGGATGGTGATGGACTATTGTCGCAGTGCCTATGTGCCGGCGGCCGGTGGATTAAGTTGTGACATGAGTGCCCGCTGATCCTGCCTACAGGTTCAAGTCACCGCGCCGGCAATACAGTTCCAGTTGAGTAAGAAAATAGCCCGTGGCAAACACCAACTCCCTCTTATGAGTTCACGAGCAATTCCATGCCGCAAGAAACGCCGCTGACGACAAAGCAATTGGCCGAAGTACTCAAAGTTCCTGAATCGCTGATCCTTTCTTTTCGTGATCAGGGCCTCTTACCTCCCGCTGCCAATGTCCAACCCGATGGTGCGGATGATCCGCCTCGATATATCAGGTCAGAGGTGGTAAGGGCACTTCGACAAAATCCAGAATCGATGGATGCAATACGCCGAGCAATGCGTCAATAAACAGGAACATGGGACACTGCATTCATCGCGACGGAGTATTTTCGTCGGGTGATTCTGCTTGCGAATTTGCAAAATCGAGTCGTTGATGCAACGCGGCAACCACCTGTGCGGGATCCGGAGCCGCCGTTATCGCTGCAGCAACTGCTACCCGTTTCGCACCCGCTTCGATTACGGTATCCACGTTCTTCGTATCGATTCCACCGATCGCGAAGAGCGGCAGCGCTGTCTGATTGACAACTTCTTTGAGCAGGGAAATCCCGCCATGGGTTGCGAATTGTTTTGTTTTTGATGCAAAAATCGGACCGATCCCGGCATAATTCGCGCCCTCCAGTACAGCCCTGTTCAACTGATCAAGACTGTGGGCCGAAACGCCAATAACCGACTGCGGTCCAACGATCTGACGCGCGTCTCTAACGCTCAAATCCTCCTGTCCAACATGGACCCCGTCAGTCCCGGCCAGTGCGGCAATGTCCGGACGGTCATTGATGATACTCAGTGTTTTTCGGCGCCGCGTTTTTGCGACGAGGATTCTTGCAAGGGCCATAAGACGGGAATCGTCAACCTTTTTTTCTCGAAGCTGAATCGCGCCTACACTCGCCGACACAAGCATGTCAATCAGTCGGCAAAATTGCTGGTCTGACGCCCCGCCATCAATGAGCACACACAATTTCACCTGCTGAAGTCGATCAATACTAACCCCAATAGTTTGCGATGCGGCGGCAAGCGTGTAACTCTCGTAACGGAGAGCCTCAATTTTTTGAGCTGCATCAGCGTCAATTAACTTGCCAGCCTCTTCCAGACTACGAAGCGATTGCTGCAAGCGGGCTAAGTTTGCAGCAAGAATTTCAGCCACACTCCCCCGCTGCATTTCACTCCCGAGCGCGATGGATGCCCCGACATCAGCATCTGCCTGGCGAAATGCAAGACGCATATCGATCGATAGGACCTGCAAGACCGAACAGAGATCGTGGCGAAATGTTTTCCATTCCCGCGTCATCATTTGGTCGTTGAAAATAAATCGCACGATATCCTCCACCACGCGAACTGCCTCGACCGCCCGATTGGAGGATGCATCAAGCAGACGATAAATTCTCGGATCGGACACGGTGACACCCGTCGTAGTGTGGATCAGGAAAGCGTTAACGAAGCAGGTTAAAAGACATAAAAAACTGTAGGTGCGACACAGATAAGTGTGGTCAATCCGGGATTTGAGACCTAGACCCCATAGCAATCAACCACCCTTTTTCAACATCTTTTTATCAACTGTCCCGTGAATTGAAAATGAATGGGTAAGGCCTATCTAGCATCTGGTTTGTTTACTTAGTGATTCGCTGCTTGAGGGAATGCCGAACGCTTGGCCTGAAGTTTCATTTCCGAACCGCTAATGAGAGACATTCGCGAACGAGGGTTACCTTGATCGATGACCGGTGGAAGGCTAAAATTCTTCGTGGCGAGGCTTCGCCGGGTCGATGGTGACGCTCCATTTACAGTTGGGTTCATTGGGCGAGGGCCGTAGACTCCCACACACAAAACACCAAGCATTGTGGTGAGACGGAGAACAGGAAATGTACGAAAGATTTACAGATCGTGCCCGGAAAGTAATGCAACTTGCGAATCAGGAAGCGCAACGTTTCAACCACGAATACATCGGCACAGAACACATCCTATTGGGTCTCATCAAGGAAGGCAGTGGTGTTGCTGCAAACGTTCTAAAGAACCTCGACGTGGACCTCCGAAAAATACGTTTGGAGGTAGAAAAGCTCGTACAGAGTGGGCCAGATATGGTCACGATGGGCAAGTTGCCACAAACGCCTCGAGCTAAAAAAGTTATCGAGTACTCAATGGAGGAAGCGAGGAATCTCAACCACAACTATGTCGGCACTGAGCACATTTTATTAGGACTGCTTCGTGAACAGGAAGGTGTTGCAGCACAAGTGCTAATGAACCTGGGATTAAAACTTGAAGAGGTTCGCGAGGAAGTGCTTAACCTTCTTGGCCATGGCCTCGAGACAGGGGAAGTGGCAGAACGTGGCGGTGGTGAGCGCGGTGGTGGCCCCCAGGGTGGCGGTGGCAAAAGTGGCAAGTCAAAGACACCAGCGCTTGACAGTTTTGGTCGCGATCTCACAGCATTGGCTGAGCAGAAAAAATTGGATCCGGTGATCGGGCGTGAACGTGAAATTGAACGTGCCATTCAGATTCTTTGTCGACGAACAAAAAACAATCCGGTACTGCTCGGGGAGGCAGGGGTTGGAAAAACAGCAATCGTAGAAGGATTCGCGCAGCGGGTTATCGAAGGCAACGTGCCTGAATTATTGTGCGATCGTAGAATTGTCGTTTTGGATCTCGCCATGATGGTGGCTGGAACAAAATACCGAGGGCAGTTCGAAGAGAGAATTAAAGCTGTAATGAATGAGGTACGGCGAACCAAGGACACCATACTCTTCATTGATGAGCTCCACACATTGGTGGGCGCAGGCGGCGCTGAGGGCGCAATCGATGCATCAAATGTTCTGAAGCCGGCACTCGCCCGAGGAGAAATTCAGTGTATTGGTGCGACCACCCTCGATGAGTATCGAAAGTACATCGAAAAAGACAGCGCTCTGGACCGCCGATTCCAAGTAGTCATGGTGGAGCCTTCTAATGCGTCGGAAACCGTCGAAATCCTCAAGGGATTGCGTGATCGGTATGAAACGCACCACCGGGTCCAAATCACGGATGATGCGATTGTGTCTGCAGTTGAGCTTTCAGATCGTTACATTACCGGAAGGTGTTTGCCGGACAAGGCGATCGACGTTATTGACGAAGCTGGCGCACGGGTTCGTTTAAAAGCTATGACTCGTCCACCAGATCTCAAAGAAATTGACGAGGAAGTTGAAAAGCTGAACAAGGAAAAAGAGGAGGCTGTCGCGAACCAAGATTTTGAAAAGGCGGCAAAACTTCGCGATACCGCCGATAAACTTAAAAAGAAGAAAGAGACCATCACACGCGAATGGCGAGAAAAATCTCGGGAGACTGATGGCGTTGTGGATGAGGACGTGATTGCTGAAGTTGTTTCAAAGATGACTGGAATTCCGTTAACTCGAATGTCAACCGAAGACAGCATGCGTTTGATGCAAATGGAAAAAGAGCTGCACTCACGCGTGATCAGTCAGAATGAGGCCGTCTCCGCAATTTCAAAAGCTGTGCGGCGAAGCCGCAGCGGATTGAAAGATCCCAAGCGGCCAACTGGCTGTTTTATCTTTGCCGGGCCGACAGGTGTCGGCAAGACATTACTCGCCAAAGCACTCGCTCAGTTTATGTTCGGAGACGATGATGCTTTAATTCAAGTCGACATGAGTGAGTACATGGAGAAGCACAATGTGAGTCGACTCGTGGGTGCACCTCCCGGCTACGTTGGATTTGAAGAGGGTGGCCAGCTTACCGAGAAAATACGACGTCGACCGTACGCCGTTGTGTTACTGGACGAGATCGAGAAAGCCCATCCCGACGTCTTCCACATGCTGCTGCAAGTTATGGAGGAAGGACGCCTCACAGACAGCTTTGGGCGGAACGTCGACTTCCGAAATACCATCCTAATCATGACGACCAACGCCGGCGCAGATGCAATCAAAAATGAGTCTTCACTTGGTTTTCAGAAGCCGGATGACGACGCGTCCTATGATTCGATGAAGGAAAGGGTAGGTGAGGAAATTGAAAAGGTATTCCGCCCTGAGTTTCTAAATCGGGTGGATGACGTGATCATATTCCGGCACCTAACGTCAGAAGACCTTGTAGAGGTCATCGACCTAGAGCTTTCTAAAGTGCGTGAGCGTTTGTTAGATCGCGGTTTCCAACTCTTGCTAACCGATGACACGAAATCATTTATTATCAAAAAAGGTTCAAATCTCGATTACGGGGCAAGACCGCTCCGTCGAGCAATTGAAAATTATATTGAAGATCCTCTCTCCGAAGAATTGCTCAAAGGTGAGTTTGAAGGTAAGAATCGTATCATTGTCGACGCTATTAAGGATGAAGATGGAAAAATTAAACGCTTGGATTTTTCATCTGATTTGGTTGACACATCTGAGGACGAAGAACCTGTCGGCGCGACGACTGGAGAAGAGCCGGACACCTCCAATGACTCTAATCCATAGCGATGGGCCTTGATTCGCTCGTCAATAGCTCGTCTGTAGGCTTTAAGAATCGGGCAATCAATTTAGGTCCTCTTTTTTAGTTTGAATCGGCCGGTCGCTTGGGGTACGATACACGTTGTATACCAGGTGTTCCAAAAGAGTCCGGCAATGAAAAACGATCGAGAATGGCAAGGCTGGATGGTGCAACTTGCTGAGGGGAATCCAGAGGCAGAGCACGAATTCTGGAATCTTTACGGGGAACGACTTCAGCGGCTTGCCTCTCAACATCTGTCCTCGGGCCTCAGACGCCGAGTGGGAGCCGAAGATGTCGTGCAGTCGGCCTGCCGTACTTTTCTTCGCCGTGCTCAGGATGGTCAATTCGAATTCTCGGATGCTGAAAGTCTTTGGAGACTACTTTGTGCCATTACACTGACAAAAGTTCGCCAACAGGCCCGCTATCATGGTCGCCAGAAACGAGCGATGAATCTGGAGCGACACGCAAAAACAGATCAAGCGATGTCTCGCGTGGGACATGTGATTTCAGCCGAACCAACACCTGCCGAATCTATTGAATTCGCTGATCAGCTGGAGCAATTACTTGGAGTTTTAGATGATGAAGAGCGAACCGCGGTAATTCTTAAACTGGAGCAGCATACGAACAACGAGGTTGCCCAACAACTCAAGTGTTCCGAGCGCACCGTGCGACGAATTATAGGCAGGGTACAATCTCGCTGGAAACAAAGTCTTCTGGAAACCGGGACCTGATGAAGCCTCCACTACCATCCGATTCCATTGATGAGGAACTTCGGAAGGAATTTGAAAAATGCTTACTCAGCGGCAAACCGGGAAAAATTGAAGATTTTCTCCCAACGTTAGACGATCCTCACTTCTTGGGTACGCTCGAGGAATTGGTCCATATTGAGATCGAACTCGCCTGGAAGCACCAAGTTGATCAGGGGGGAGATGCTGCAGATAGTCATGACCAGACTGTCAATCATCCGGATCTTGTCGAATCTTATCTGAACCGGTTTCCTAGTTTAAATCAATCAGAGATTCTGGCCAGAATTGTCAAGCAGGAATGCCTCGTTCGAATGCAGGTAGGCATGCCAACGGACAAAGAATCCTGCCAGGCACGATTTCCTGACCTTGATTTTCGGGAGGCGGGAATCCTTCCTTACTTGACGGCCACCTCTGAGAGCTCTGAGACACTTGGTGCAACCCTGTCACCGGAAGATCCGAGTGAAGCAGGCATCATCCTTCCATTGCATTTCGCCGATTATGAACTACTCGAAGAAATTGGCCGTGGCAGCATGGGCATCGTTTACCGGTCCAAACAAATCAGCAACCCACGCATTGTTGCAGTCAAGATTCTACAGAACAGAATACTTGACACCTCCACTGGTGATGCCGTCAATCGATTTCAAACAGAAATTAGAGCCGCTGCTAAACTACGCCACGAAAACATAGTGCGTGTTTTTGACGTCAGCGAAAATAAGGGGCGGCACTTTTTCTCCATGCAATATGTGCGTGGAAAAAGTCTTGCTCGACTGACCCAACGTAGACCGCTCGATAATCAAATTGCCGCTAAATATATCGAGCAAGTCACGAGAGCGATCAGCTATTCTCACCGAAGCGGAATCTTACACCGAGACATCAAGCCAGCCAATATTCTCATTGATGATGACACCGATCGAGCACTGGTTGCCGATTTTGGGCTTGCCAAGATTTGTGAAAAAGGAAAGAGCATCACGGCAATTGGTGAAACCCTGGGAACACCGTCATTTATGGCACCCGAGCAAGCGAAAGACGCTATGCAGGCTACCGAGCAGAGCGATATATACAGTCTCGGGGCGACGCTCTACGCCATTTTGTCCGGCAAGCCCCCCTTCTTTGCTGCACGGTCTTCCGAAACGCTTCGGCAATTAGTCGAGGAATACCCTGCCCCTCTTCGACACCTCAATCCGAATGTCGAAAAGGATTTAGAAACCATTTGCATGAAATGCATACAGAAGGAGATCTCACTTCGATATAAAACCGCTGACGAGTTGGCAGACGATCTGGAACGATACCTGAGAGGCCAGCGAATACTTGCAAGTCCAAGAATAGAGATAAAAAGAGCTCTTCGGTCGTTACGACAAAATCAACACAAATTGATTGCCTATATTTTGCTTGCAAGCTTACTCGTGGGCGGATCGATCACTGCCTCTTATCAGTATTTTTTATCTTCCAGTAAAAAATCGCAAGCCATACGTCGGATGGAACAGGCGGAATCTCTTGTAAATAATGCAGTGGCGGATCTGATTGATGAGCATTCAGCCTACTCTCTCCCAAAAACGGCAAACGAAAAGAAACTGTTACAGGAGTTTCTTCGCTATTACTCGGGCCTGGTGCAGTCGGGTCGAAAGGATGAACTAGATTCACACTTCATTGCCACGGCACGCCTTCAAATAGCGAGGATTGAAACAAGCTTGGGGAATTTGACAATCGCAGATCAGTTATTACGTTCTCTCGTAAGTGATTTGTCAGCACGAGATGCGGCAGGAAATCAGAATTACGATCCAAGCACTACCACCACCCCTCCCCCCTTCGCCCTGCTTTTAGGACGAGCTTGGTTTTCACTCGGCATTGTAGATCAGCGGCTAGGCCAATTTGAACGAGCAACTAAGGATTTCCAGAGAGCATCGAAATTCTTCGAGCATCTTTTGAGTATTGTGCCAACGAAAACGGACGTTCAACTCTTGGCTGCCGATAATTATGTCAAAATGGGATCGCTTGCATTACAACAAAGGCGATGGACTTCGTGTCAGAATTATCTGGATGCCGCTATCAATTCCTATCAACAATTAATCGAAACTCCACAACCTCTTGATGAAGCCTTTTTTGGCCTAGCTCGTTGCTACAAATACCGCGGTGACTGGGAGCGACTACATGGCAATCCGAGGGGCTACCGAAAATATTTAGAAGACTCCTATCGTGAACTAGAACAAATTATTGAGACGCCTCAGCACACAGTGAGCCTAAAAACTATTGAACCGCTTGTGTCGACTTGTAGGGATCTGGGCAATTCATATGCGGATTCAATGGATTTTAAGACTGCGGTTCTTTGGTATGAGAAAGCTTTCCATTCTAGCGGACGCATCGCTTCAATGAGCGATCCAACCGGAAAATACGATGCGTTGAAGGCAAATGTGCTAACCAATTGGGCAGATGCACTCGTCGCCCTTGGGCAACAGGAAATCGCATCAAAAAAATGTAAAATTGCGCTAAGAATCTTGCAATTGGTCTGCGAACAATATCCAGATAGTCAAAATTTTGCAGCGGAACGCGGAGCTGCACTGAGGCAAATGGGAGAAATCTTAATCGCGTCGGGACAACCGAAAAATGCAAACCAATATCTCGCCCGATCCAAAGTCATCTTTTCCAAATTGGTCCGCGAACAACCGGGGCACACCCAATTTTCTGCAGAACTCGAAAAGGTTCTACGGCTACTGCAACAATTGGGCCAATGAGTGCGTGGGGAGATACCCACCTCTGCGAGTCCTTAATTGATCTTTCCTCTGAATACGTGTGGAGGATTGCGAAATTGTTCGCTGTTTCCGATTCGCAGGACCGAAAATTTCCCTAAACCCCCTGA
This sequence comes from Planctomycetaceae bacterium UBA7805, assembly GCA_002480485.1. Taxonomy (GTDB): domain Bacteria; phylum Planctomycetota; class Planctomycetia; order Pirellulales; family UBA7805; genus UBA7805. The sequence continues at coordinate 10,669 of DLCF01000167.1, read as the reverse complement.
ACTACCTGTATTCCTGGACCGTCAAACATTCCTCAAGCCGGATACTTACTCTGCCGAAGAATAGACACGTATTATCCCGCTAAGTAACTCTCGTTTTAACCGGACCAACTTTCAGACCAGCTTGATGGAAATTACAGATCAAACCCTGGTAGAAAAACGCCGAATGGCCGGTCCGATGCGGTGGTTTACCGACAGCGGTGCTGTGGTCATCGATTGGGTCACTGCGGTCGGTGATGTCGCGCTGTTCACGATGCAAACCATCTCTTGGATGCTGACTCGACTGCCACAAAAGGAAACGCTGCTTCCTAACTTTTATCAAGTTGGTGTGCGTAGTCTTCCGGTAGTCGCACTTACCGGGACCTTTATCGGCATGGTGCTTGCTGTGCAAAGTTATGCCCAGTTCGCTCATTTAGGGCTACAGACCAGGCTCGGAGGAGTCATTAACGTTTCGCTTGTCACGGAATTAGGACCTGTACTGGCAGGTACCATGCTGGCCGGACGCGTAGGAAGTGCGATGGCCGCCGAATTAGGAACCATGCGCGTGACCGAGCAAATCGATGCCCTCACTAGCATGGGCGCAAACCCTATCCATCATCTTGTCGTTCCGAGACTACTGGCTTGCTTGTGCCTGATTCCGGCTTTGACAGTAGTTGCAAATTTTATGGGTGTGATTGGAGGAGCTTTTTATAGCATCTTTATTCTTGACATTGATGCCTTCTATTATTGGCACAATTCGCGGTCGATTGTCAGTTTGTACGATCTCTTCAGCGGGATATTCAAAAGCCTATTCTTTGGATTCTCCATCGCCATCCTAGGATGCTACCGGGGTTTTCATTGCGACCCGGGCGCTGAGGGCGTCGGGCGCGCCGCGACGGCTGCATTCGTGCATGCATTTGTAGTGATTATTGTACTCGACCTGTTTTTAGGGATCTTTTTGATCGGCTTTCACAAACTGATCTGGCCAACTGGCGCTCGACTGTTTTGAGGACCGATCGCGAGGATCACGTTCACTTATGAGTAATGACCAACAAATTTCGAATGATCCGCTCGTTGAGCTGCGCAATTTAACGATTCGATTCAATGCTCAGACTGTCCTTAGTGACATCAATCTAAAAGTAAAAAAGGGAGAAACCATCGCTATCATCGGTGAGAGCGGGTGCGGAAAAACAGTTTTGATGAAAACAATCATCAGGCTGATTCGTCCCACCACCGGCGATGTATTTTTCGATGGAAAAAATTTGGGGGCAACCAATGAGCGAGATTTAACGAAACAGCGAATGCGTTTCGGTTTTGTTTTCCAGGCGGCCGCGCTATTTGACAGCATGACCATATTTCAAAATATTGCCTTTCCCCTCCGCCAACATCAAATTCGCGATCGGTCTGAAATCCAGCAAACGGTCGAAAAACGTTTGGCAGAAGTTGGTCTTCCAAAATCTATTTTTGATAAAAAACCTGCTGAGCTTTCAGGAGGCATGCGTAAGCGGGTTGGCCTGGCAAGAGCGCTTGCAATGGAGCCCGAGGTCATACTTTATGACGAACCGACAACAGGGCTTGATCCCATAATGAGCGATGTCATCAATGCACTTATTATTAGAACCCGATCGCACTACCCGGTCACAAGTATCGTTGTTACCCACGATATGCGCACCGCAAAGAAAGTAGCCGACCGTATAGTTATGCTGTATCCTTTCCCGCGGCTTAAAAATGGGGAGTCGCAAATTCTATTTGATGGTCCGCCGTCTGCCATCGACCAAGCAAAGGATGCGCGTGTTTCTCAATTCATACGTGGCGAGGCAGGATCTCGACTCAAGGAAATGGCAATCGATAACTGATCCCGAGATCCGGTTAGTATTCACCAAATGATCCTGACACTCAATCGATTTTTACATCAAGCAAGGTTTCTATCATGGATGAACGTGTCGCACAGGCTCGGGTCGGAATTGTTGTCATATCAGCACTTATTCTTACTGCTATCTTGGTTGTGCTGTTTGGCGACTTCCCATCCATGTTTCATACTGGCAAAACAATTCGGGTGCGATTCACTAATGCTCCCGGCGTTGCGAAGGGCACGCCGGTCCGGAAAAGTGGCATCTTGGTTGGTCGTGTCAGCAAAGTGGAATTCGTCAACGACTCTCCTGATGTGCTCGTAACTTTGAGTTTGAACGCAGGAACCCAAATTTACGAGGATGAAAATTGCTCGATCAATAATTCATCTTTGCTTGGAAATTCTTTTGTGGAATTCGTGCCGGGGATGAAAACATCTCATAAGCTGATACCCGACGACGCAGAACTAAAAGGGGTTTCCACGCGCAATCCACTTGAAATGCTCGGTGGTCTGGAAAATGACCTTCGCAATACTCTGAATTCTGTAAGTACGGCGAGTAATCAGTTTGGAAAATTGGGTGAACAATTAAACAAGTTGGTGACCGACCATGATGAGGACCAATTTCAACGCATTGTGAAAAAGTCTGAGGAAACACTCGACAGCATTCATCTCACGATGAGTAAACTGAATCGAGTTCTAGGGGACGACGCGATGCAAGAGAACCTTCGAAAAGGGCTTAATGACATTCCGCAAGTGGTTCGGCAGACGCGTGACACATTGACTGAAATTCAGATCGCCGTAAAACACGCTGATCGAAATCTGGAGAACCTTGAAGGGTTCACCGGTCCATTGGGAGAGAACGGAGCTGTTATTGTGAATAGACTAGATTCGGGCCTTGCAAAATTTGAATCGGTACTCTCCCAGTTCGACCAGTTTACGAATCAGCTCAACAGCCGGGAAGGAACCATCGGCCAACTGATAAATAACCCTTCGCTGTACAATAATTTGAATCGAGCAGCCGTGAATATCGATAGTGTCACAAGGCAGCTGCAACCGATCATGGGTGACATCCGGGTCTTTTCTGACAAGATAGCTCGCGATCCGGCACAACTCGGTTTGGCCGGAGCGATACATCATCGCAGAGATCAGGGCAAATATCCTAATTTCGAGATCTCAGAGCAGCCGCCTTTAACTTGGAGAAATGACCTCAGGCCACCCTCCGATTGGCGCAATGCACCCCTTGAACCGACTCCCTTATATTCCCAGTAATCCCCTCGCCCAAACTACTGTTTATCCATTATCGCAAACTCACATTGGCAGGCGATTTTCCACCGGCGGTGGAATGAGGATAGGGTCCTTCGGAGGCGGCAAGGCCTCAACGGGAGAATCTATCTTGGTAGGCATTTCCGATTGCTGTCGTAACTGTTGGGCGCGCTCTAGAAGCTGGTCCGTGGGAACGACTACAGCAGGGTCCAGGTTATAACTGAACAACCGGTCATCATTAATTTTACCTGGCGCCAGATGCTCACTGACAAAATCGATTCCGGGCAATTGATACCATGGGGTCGGAATAGGCTGGAGGACGGTCAGTGTTTCATATCCTGCTTTCGACAATTGAATTTTTCGCGTTCCGTAATAGACGAAACTCGTGGACACGGGAGTCCTACCGATCTCAACATCGTCTACTTTGACGATGGCGCCCGGCGGATTGGATGAGATTGTCATGCGTCGCTGCACACATCCACTAAGTACAGGAATAAGCAACAATAATACAATGTAATACAGAAATAAGAATTTTTGCACAGAGTTGTATCGCGAGCTTGGCTGTGTGGGTGACGAAACATTCATTCCACGAATCGTTACTGTTCAGCAATGGACTGTTTGCCGAACTGAACGCATCGATGACACGGAAAAAGGCGTCGGAGTATAGATTTCTTGTATCCATTACGCCATATCGATCTGAAGTCACCTGCACAACGTTTATGGCTGGTGCATCAATCGCTTTGACGCTAAGATACTAGCCGTGGCAAGTGCTAGCACCTGCATGTGTTGATCCATCGGTAATCATCCGGATCGACGATCCGAGGGCGATACTGGCTGGCAGTCGGTGGTTTCTGTTAAAAAATACTATGGCGAGCTTTCTATCTACCGAGGCTCACCCACCGGATTTGGCATGTCTGATTTAATCCCGTTTTCGCAAGCTGTTCGCTATGCATCGGTATCAGACATCGGCATGCGGCGAAAAAACAATCAGGATGCCAAAAATCTGCTTGTTTCCAGTGATGAAGAATTTTGGCGGCAGCGAGGCCACTTGTTTGTGGTAGCGGACGGCATGGGTGCACACGCTGCGGGAGAGCTGGCGAGTAAACTTGCCGCCGATAATATCCCCCATTTGTTTTCCAAGAATCTCGACAGCGATCCTATCACCGCACTGCATCAGGCGGTAACGGGAGCAAATAAGACAATCTTTCAGCGGGGCCAGGACGAACCCGAATTCACTGGAATGGGAACCACATGCAGCACGCTCTTATTGTTGCCCATGGGGGCCGTAGTCGCGCATGTCGGAGACAGTCGAGTTTACCGCCTCCGTCACGGACAACTCGACCAATTAACCTTCGATCATAGTCTTGTCTGGGAAATGGAGGCTGCTGGAAAAATATCGGGAACCGATACTGATCTACATCTTCCGAAAAACATCATTACCCGATCATTAGGTCCTGCTCCAAATGTGCAGATTGATATGGAAGGCCCGTTTCCTGTACATAAGGATGACGTCTATTTTCTTTGTAGCGACGGGCTGAGTGGTCAGGTCAGTGACCATGAAATAGGAGCAATTTTAGGCTGCCTGCCACCCGCGGAATCTGCACAAATTTTGGTCGATCTTGCGAATTTGCGTGGTGGTCCCGACAACATTACGGTCATTGTCGTCCAAGTAGACCATGGGCCTGTCGCGCAAGTCAAAGCAGAACCACTGAAGGATAATCGGTTGTCAAATTGGAATGTGATTCTTTTTGTGCTTTTTTCGGTGATTGCTGTTGTTCTTTATTATCAAGAGTTGACTCCCTATGCCATCATCGCGGGCATTGGTGCTGTCGTTACTTCTATCGTTACGTTACTACAATGTTTTGACAAATCGCCTGTTGACGGCGGAATCGTTGATCAGCCGAAACCGATGGGACAAGCGCCCTATCGCACATATTCTTGTACGCCTTCAATTGAAACCGTCGACCATTTTTCTGCTATTTCTGCTGAGCTTCGAAAGAATGTCGGTAGAATGGAGGTTGAAGTCGATTGGGATAGCTTTGACGACCTAATGAACAGAGCTGCCGAGCTCGCACAGAAAAATTCATTTTCCCACGCGGTCCGGATGTACTGCAAAAGCATCTCACATATCATAGCAAGCATTAAATCGGATCGGGAAAGCCTGCGGGCGAGTGATTCACAGATTGACTTGATTTGAGGGTCTTTTGATCTAAACGCGGTTTCAGCAGATATTCGTATTGACCACTATGCGCAGGACCCCGAAAATCGGACCTCTTTCCCTGCCTTTCATCGGTCTCACGACATTACTATGTATCTATTCACGCGATACATTTTGTGGCAATTAATTTCGATATTCCTGATTTCGATCAGTGCGATCACCATCGTGATGCTGCTTTTCGTCATCATTCGTGAACTTCATCTGCAAGGACTGCAGTTCTCTCACATCTACGAACTCGTACCGTATATTCTGCCCGACGCTCTGCGTTTTGCAATTCCAGCAACCTCACTGTTTGCAGCCTGCCTCGTTTTTGGACGGCTCTCTTCGTCGAATGAAATTATCGCCCTCAAGTCCTTGGGAATTTCCCCCTGGAGAATCCTGTGGCCAAGTTTCGCCACCGTCGTGCTATTGAGTTTTGCTACTGTGTGGTTAAATGACTTGGCCGTATCATGGGGCCGAAGAGGGGTCCAGAAAATTGTGATCGAATCGATCGAGGAGGTGGCCTACAGTCGCCTGAGGAACCACGGTTCGCATACCACAAATCAATTCACAATCAACGTTAAAACGGTTGAAGGGAAAAGACTTGTTGAGCCGACATTAACTTTCAAATCGTCAGGAAAGTCGCCTACAGTTGTGATTCGAGCGGCATGGGCCGAATTGCATTCAGATGTTGAAAATGGGTTTCTGACGATCCTGATGAATAATGGCAGTGCTGTCGGTGGGGGTGTAGAGGGAGTATTTCCTAACACAATAAAAAGGGTGATTCCACTAAGCAGTGCAGCGCGTAGAAGCCAACGTTCAGAGAGCCCTTCCCAGATGGCCTTGAGTGAGATCCCGGCACAAATCACTAAGCAAAAAACTCGAATTGATACGTTTGAGCAGAGACTTGCTGCAACATCTGCCTTTCATTTAGCATCTGGCAATTTCTTTGAATTGAAAAAAACAAGCGAATCTTTAGATGGGGCCATCTCGGGTGAGGAATCAAAACTTTTCCGTTTGCATACTGAGCCCCACCGTCGCTGGGCTGCGGGTTTCAGTTGCCTCTTTTTTGTTGCAGTAGGGGCACCCTTGGCAATTCGGCGTAGAAATGGGGAGTTCTGGACAACTTTTTTCCTTTGCTTCATCCCAATTTTAATCGTCTACTATCCCATCCTGATGGTCAGTATTGAGCAAGCGAAGAACGGTGTATTTCCGCCATACAGTGTCTGGCTTGGCAATATCACCTTGCTATTTTGGAGTATTTTTCTCATTCGAAAAATAATGCGTTATTAACTACACTTTTTCTCACCAAATCGCCAACTCCTCAGTTGCACATAAAAGTCAATGCTAGCACAAGCAACTCTTCCGCGGGCAGCGAAGTAGCTTGCGGTTGTTCCTGTACCGCAGGAGTGATAGACTCACCGCCTGAGTTCTTGGCTTAGCTTTACCGCCATGAACCGCCACTTAGGCGTTATCGACACTGACTTCAGAACGATTGCGTGCGACAAGGAGGTCGCCGGTGTTCGCCCACAGACCTATCCGGCACAAGCTGATTCTGATGCTGCTGCTGTTGATGGTTTTCATGACTGCCGGATCCCTCGCCGGCTTATGGGGAGTCACCACTTATCGTAACACCGTCAAAGGCATCAGTAATCGCGCCAAGGAATTGCCGTATGGGGATTTTCTGTTGGGGTGGGTTACCAACCTGCGGGTAAATATCAAAGAAATCGAAACTACCCTCGACTTATCTGATAAGTATGGTTCGCTGACTCTGATTGATGGCGACAACATCCAGAAGAATTTGCGAAAGCAATTCGAGTCCGATAAATGGGAATCTCGTATCCCGTTCAATGTCGAAAATATACAGAAAAATCTACGGGAGCAATTCGATTCGGAACTGACTAATTTTTCCAATACTTTCGCCAATTATAAATCGCAAATGGAGAAGAGTAACCGAGCTAACTCATTGCAAATGGGGGTACATGTCGAAGAGCAGCAAACAGTTAATGAAATTAATGTGCTTTTAAAAAAAATCCGACATCGGACAGCCGCTTCGGACTGGCTTAAAGATAAAGCAAAGATTCTAACGATTGATGAAGATCTTCAAAACCTACAGACGCGTAGCACTCATTTGTCACGTTTTTTCCACGAACGATTAGAACATTTGGCAGATAATGTCCGAGTCGAATATCGCACACTGTTCTACACAACGTTCGGTTGCATGCTATTAGCTGGAATCACAATCGCCCTCTTTTTCCGCCTATTTATAACATGGATATTTCGTCCGCTGACAACATTGATTGATGGTTCCCGACAGGTGGCAACCGGGGATTTTGATTTCCGTATTCAACTTTCGGGAAACGATGAAATGTCTGAGTTGGCTGATGCCTTGAACAACATGACTGAAAAATTCCAGGTCATTCAAACCGATTTGAACGAAAAGGTTGAGCAGCGAACCATCCAAATGGTAAGGAGTGACAAAATGGCAAGTGTTGGATTTTTGGCTGCCGGAGTGGCACATGAGATAAACAATCCCATGCAGTCAATCGCGCTTTGCGCAGAGTCACTCGAACAGCGGCTCGAAGATCGTTCGATTGAAAGCAGTGAGGATTTCGCAGCGGCTAAAAAATATCTGCAGATGATTCAGGATGAAGCTTTCCGCTGCAAGGGTATCACCTCACAACTTTTAGATCTTTCGCGGAAGGGTGACGAGACCGAGGAGCACACTGATCTTCGGAGTCTAATTCAGGTCGTCGTTGACATGGTGGTTACGCTGACCAAATCACAACGGAAACAAATTACTTTTGAAGATTGTAAATCGGTCATGGTTGTGGCAAATCCACAGGAAATTAAGCAAGTCATTTTGAACCTGATTAACAACGCGATGGAGAGTGTCGACGCAGGGGGACATATACGCCTGAAACTCGGTATTCGAGAGTGCATGGCGGAAATCATGGTTTCCGACAATGGGTGCGGGATGACAAAAGATGTCTTGCAGCATTTATTCGAACCCTTTTTCACACAACGCCGACACGGACAAGGCACCGGCTTAGGTCTGACCATCGCTTATGGAATTGTTGAACACCATGGAGGTCGCATGGAAGCATTCAGCGATGGCCCCGGCACCGGTTCGCGGTTTCGAGTTTTACTGCCGCTTGCAGGAAAAGGTTCGGAAACACTTCAAACCCAGTTTCATGCTGCCTAAAAATCAATATTAAACTCAAAAAGGTATGATCGAAGGAGATTCCCATCGCTAAACCAATAAATAATGGGTTGAAAATTCTTTTCGCAGATGACGAGAGAAGCTTGCAGGAGTTAATGCGCACGGAACTACCACGTATGGGGCATGAGGTCACCATATGCGCAGATGGCACCGAGGCAGTTCAGGCCTTATCGCAAGATGTGTTCGATTGCCTACTGGTCGATTTGAACATGCCCGGTCTTACGGGAATCGAAGTGATTGAGGAGGCAAGAAAAATCTCGCCGAAGACCGATTCAATTGTGCTAACGGGAAAGGGGACCTTCGAGAGCGCAATCGCATCAATACGAAATCATGTCTATGACTACTTGATGAAACCTTGCAAATTAATTGAGCTCGAAAATTTACTCAAACGCATTGCGGAGAAAAGAGATCTACAGAACGAACGGCGTGCCTTAGAGCACCAAGTGGAGAGACTTCAGGGATCCGCACGACTTATCGGCGATAGCCCTCAGATGAAGCAAGTAAATGATTTGATTACTAAAGTTGCGGCCACGAATTCGACTGTGCTCATTCTTGGCGAGACCGGAACCGGGAAGGAATTAGTCGCGCGTGAATTACATGACCAAAGCAAGCGATCCTCTAAGCCTTTTGTGCCAATTAATTGCGGTGCCTTACCAGAAAATTTAATTGAAAGTGAGCTATTCGGTCATCGCAAGGGCGCATTCACCGGCGCTGATGATCATCGCAAGGGTCTTTTTGAGGTAGCCTCAGGGGGAACTCTATTCCTCGATGAGATCGGTGAACTTCCCAAAGCCATGCAGGCCAAATTACTGCGGTTTCTCGAAAGTGGTGAAATTCGTCGCGTCGGGGAAAACAGTCCCGTCATAGTCGATGTGCGTGTTCTGTGCGCGACACATCGGAATTTACCGGAGATGGTTGATAATGACCTCTTCCGAGAAGACCTCATGTTCCGCATAAACACCTTTGAAATCATCTTGCCATCGTTGCGAGACCGCATGGAGGATTTACCCGCACTGGTCAGACACCTGCTGGGCCGTTTTACTTCAGGGGTTTCGTCGGAGAAAAATATTTCGCCAGCAGCCGTTGAGGTGTTAATGAAACACCATTGGCCCGGCAATATTAGAGAATTGGCAAATGCGATTCAGCATGCAACGATTTTATGCGATTCCGATACCATCTTGCCGGAGCATTTGCCAACCAATTTTGATTCTCGATCGCCTCGACATTCAAAGGGTTTGGATCTCGGGACCGTGAGCCTCCGTGATTTAGAAATGCAGGCGATTGATCAGGCGCTCGATCGCAATGGGGGAAACAAGCCGAAGACCGCGGAAGAGTTGGGCATCAGTCTAAAAACACTTTATAACAAACTGAATCAGTCCATTCTGAAAGAATCCGCTTAATAACGAAATCGCCATTTTTGGATCTGACATCGATCCGAAATTTTACTGAGACCCGATGTCACTCTACACGACGTACAACTCCAACGACCACACCACGGATTTGTGCGTTTCGGACGTAAATCGGCTTCATCGAGGAATTCGCAGGTTCCAGGCGAATACGATTTGCCTCCGGGTACCAACGCTTCAGAGTCGCCTCCCCTTCGTCGGTGATGGCAACCACAATCTGTCCCTTTCTGGCCGTTCGTTGTTCGCGTACGATGACATGGTCGCCATCAGCAATCGCATCTTCAATCATCGAATCGCCATTCACCTTTAGCACAAACAAATTCTCTTTATTGAAGATGTCCGAGAAATCAATTCGCTCTTTTTGCTCGACGGCCTCGTGCAAGACTCCTGCTGCAATCATACCGCAAAGCGGCAGGCCGGGATCCTCAACGAGTTGAATCGCTCTTGATCGATTCTTCTCTCGGGAAATAAGGCCCTTCTTCTCCAAGGCCTTTAAATGACACATCACCCCATTGGGAGATCGAATCTCGAAATGGTCTCCAATCTCGCGTACCGTTGGACCATACCCACGGTGTCGGATCTTGTCGCGGATAAAATCGTAAACTGACTTTTGTTTTTTTGTAAGTTCGCCTGTTGAACGCATTGCGTGTGCCTAATTATGTTGCTGTATTTTTTTCACCCGTCACTGCCAAGTTTTTGCGGGCATCCATTCATTCTCCAATCAACGTCCGCGAGGTTTAAAACGCTTTGTCGCG
>DLCF01000135.1:19190-23469 GCA_002480485.1 Planctomycetaceae bacterium UBA7805 | reverse complement strand
GTTTGACATCGCTGCGGTCGATGAGAGCGATGTCGATGGTACGCAGACGGTAACCGTATCGGCCGCTGCAACTGGTTATATCTCTGCGAGCGATACTCTGGATGTCACCGATGATGAGGTGGGCCCTCTATTTTCTGTTGCTGCGAACAGCGCTGATAAGGCGGAAGGGAATTCCTCGACGACAGCCTTTTCGTTCGACTTTACGCGGAGCTCTTACACCGGGGGAACCGATGCGATTGATTATGCGATCAGCGGTTTTGGTGAAAATCCTGCAGATGTGAATGATTTCACGTTTAATGCTTTTCCCGCCGGAACCATTAACTGGTCTCCAGGCGAAACGTCCAAGACCCTTTATTTTCCGGTGTCGGGAGACACAGAATTTGAGGCCGACGAGACATTCATCGTCACGCTTAGCAACCCATCGAGCGGATCGATTGGTACTGGGACCGCAAACGGTATCATCCAGAATGATGACATTGATATGACACTGACGATTGCCATCAGTGATGATTCGATCTCAGAATCAGCAGGAGGCGCCGCCACGACAGCGACGGTCAGTCGCCTCGACACAGCCGGAGACTTGATTGTTAACCTCAACAGCAGCGACACAAGTGAAGCAACTGTCCCGGCGACCGTGACGATCCTTGACGGTCAGAGCAGCGCCACGTTTGACATCGCGGCGGTCGATGACAATGACGTCGATGGTACACAGACGGTAATCATTGCGGTGACCGCCCCGGGATATACCGGTGGCAGCGACACGCTGGATGTTGTTGATGATGATGAGGGTGGAGGTGGTGGTGGAACCGGCACCGGTCAAATCGGCGGCATTGTATGGAACGACGTTAATGGTGACGGCGTTTTTGATGTCAGCGAATCACCCCTCGAAAGCTGGTTCGTATTCCTGGATCAAAACCAGAATGGCACGCTCGATCCGAATGAAAACGCAACGCAAACAGGCACAGACGGAAGTTACCTGTTCGAAGATCTTCCCGATGGAACCTATTACGTTACGGAAATTCTACCGGCTGGGTGGACGCAGACATCCCCCAGTGGTGGAAACCCTCGATCAACGATGGCACTTGGTTCGGTCCAATTGGTTGGTGGAGCGATTATTGACGACTTGTCCACGTCGGCCGCGGGTCGGTTGGGGCAAAATGTATTTTCAACTCTCGGGATGCAGCCTGAAATCGACCTGGATGTTACGGGTGATTTTACAACCAGCTCGACCCAATCCGGCAGCTTGATGAATGCGGATGACTACCGCGCTGATCCTCTGTTCACGGGATTCGATGGTCGCGGATACGCTACCGTGATCATCGATTCGGGTGCGGACCTTGACCATCCCTTCTATGCCGATCGTCTGGTCTACAGCTACGACTTCAGCGGCTCGAATGATGCCGATGCCTCGGATGTTGATGGGCACGGAACCAATGTTGCTGGCATCGCCGTCTCTTCGGATGCGACCTACACAGGCACCGCTCCCGGCTCTGATTTGATTGTTCTTAAAACCTTTACCGATGGCGGGGCCGGCAGCTTTGGTGACATCGAAGAATCTCTGCAGTGGGTCGTCAACAACGCCGCGACATACAACATTGCGTCGATCAACATGTCGCTCGGTGAAGGCGGTACTTACACAAGTCCAGAATTCAGTCAGTTGAGCGACGAATTGGCCAGTCTTGTGGCCCTCGACGTGATGGTAATTTCTGCGGCTGGCAATGAATACAGGACGCAAGGAGACCCGGGTGTCTCCTATCCCGCTGCGGATCCGAATTCGCTGGCAGTCAGTGCCGTGTGGGACAGTAACAATGGCGGTCCGTGGAACTGGGGCGGTGGCACCAGCGACTTTACAACGGCTGCCGATCGGGTGACCAGCTTCTCCTCACGCGGTCCAACGATGACCGATATTTTTGCACCCGGGGCGTTTATCACCAACGCGGGCCTCAACGGTAGTACCTCCACGCTCGCAGGCACAAGTCAGGCTGCTCCCCAGGTAGCGGGTATCGCCACCGTAGCCCAGCAGTTGGCCGATGCCAGTCTGGGTCGGCGACTCACACAGGGGGAATTTCGAGCATTGATGCAATCCACGGGTGTGACGATCAATGATGGCGATGACGAAAACGATAACGTAACCAACACAGGGGCGAATTATTCGCGAGTTGATATGCAGGCCCTGATGCGGGGCATTCTGGCAACTGCCACGAGCGGCGACCAGGTTTACAGCACAGCCCTCGCGGGAGGAAGCACTTCTGCTACCGGTTTGAATTTCGGTAATCGAATGACGGGTGTACCGAAACTTGCGTCAACAACAATAACAACAACGCTCGGTGCGTCGACCAACGTTGCCATCACTACAGATACACTGGTCACCTCAACGAATACCTACACCGATATTACCCAAACCGGCCCGAGGGCCAGTCGACAGACTGCGGCTCGCCCGATTCCGTCGGCAATTCGGATAGGTGAAACAAGGCTAGGGCGTCTTGTAGACACGATGTTTGCGAATCGAGCACCGGAGTATGCGCTCGCGGATCCAATGCAGCGCGCCGCGAGCAGCATGATACCGGCAATCGATTCGTCTGCAGACGCTCAGGTCAGCGATTCGCTTTTTGCCGTGGTCGATAGTGACTGGGATGGAGAGAGCAAAGATCTGCTGCTTGAAAATCGGCACAGCAATCCCACAGAAGACGCTGACGCTGCTCTCTGGCCGGCAGAGGAATCCTTCGACGAATGGTTGGGATAGGTTATCGTTCGCTGATCATCGCGACAGATGCCGCATGGGCGGTATGCTTCGGATCGAGCACCCAGCTTTGGAGTCACTCGTTGAAATTGTCGATTAAGTCCCTCATATCTATCACTGCTCTGGTTCTGGTTCTGACAGTTTCAGTATCCGCGGATGAAAACGATATTCTTGCGGGAGCTGCGGAGTGTGAAATCACACCGCCAAAAGGGATTGAAATTCATACCGCACGACCCAACGTCGGTGCTCGCGATCCATTGTTCCTTCGTGCCCTCTTGCTCCAGGATCCCACAGGAACCTCCGTTGCCATTATTACGGCGGACATTATCTGTTCAGGATTCGCCGCTATGGATGAACTCCGCGACCGAGTGAAAAATAAAACCGATGTCGATGAGGTCTTGTTCAATTGCAGCCACGCCCACTCATCACGGTGGTTACGTGCGACACCACTTGCTGATGATCGTTGGACCGACGAGATGATTTGGGATGAATTTTACCAGCATCCGCTACGCGATGATCCAAAGGAAGCAGCGTGGAATCAAAAAGTACATCAAGCCGCCGTCGAAGTTGTAGCGGACGCAAAAAAAAGACTGCAACCTGCCACACTGCATGCGGGTCGTGCACCGGTCCAAATTGGTTTCAATCGCCGCATCACCGATGCTAAGGGCTGGACCACGATGGGCGTGAATCGGGATCGCCCGGCCGTTCCGTGGGTTAATGTGCTGGCAGCTAGAGACCGGCAAACGAAAAAGCCCTTTGCCGTACTCTTCGAGCATCCGGCCCACCCGGTCACCGTGCCACCGGGAAACAATCTTGTGAGTGCCGACTTTCCTGGTTCAGCAGTCACCAGAATCCGCGAACAGCTTGGCGATGACGTGATTGCCATGTACGGACAGGGGTGCTGTGGCAATATTAACAGCTTTCCGCTCCGCACATCGTTTGCCGATGCTGACGCTGCAGGAAAAAAACTTGGAGATGCGGTTCTTTCGGCAATGAAAGAAAGCACACCGATTGATGCGCAGAAGATAACCCTTCGTAGCAGGCAGATCGAGCTGGCGACTCGGCCGCTTCCAACTCCTGAACTGATTGCTAAATGGAAGCAAGAAAACATCAACCATCCGGCGCGGATAAAACAGTTGAATAAGATGGCCTCTGCGGTTGAGCATGGCAAGTCGCCGCCGCCTCGAAGATTCGACGTCTACGGCGTGATGCTGTGTGATCAATGGTGCCTGGTGGGAATGTCTTATGAAACATTTGCCGAATACGAACTGTGGATCGATCAGCATGCGCCGTTCACCCACAAAATGGTCTTCGCGCTCACCAACGGAGGGCGTGCGTACATCGGCACCGATGCGGCCCTTGCGATGGGTCCACGCGGGGGCTATGAAGCCGCCTGCTTGCCGAATTGGGTGGGCCACGAGACGATGTCGCCGCACCTGGGCCCGCCAGCGGTTGGAACCGAAAAAAAAATCCATCGCGTATTAGAATCATTATGGGCACAACCCACGTCCGCGAATGACCGGACCGCTCGATAACGCA
>DLCF01000135.1:6659-18862 GCA_002480485.1 Planctomycetaceae bacterium UBA7805 | reverse complement strand
AAAGACGTTGCGCTTTACAATGTTCGCCAGTTACGCATGCGTTCCACAGCCTCCTCAATATCCGCCGTAGATCCGGCATAAGAAAAACGGATAAAGTGGTGCCCGTGACGCACTGAAAAATCACTACCAGGAGCGGCCAAGACACCGCATCCATCCAGCATCTCCGTTACGAATTGCATGCTGTCACTGTGCAGATGTTGAACATGACAATACAGATAAAAGGCGCCGTGGGGAGCCGCAAATTGATCGAATCCCATCGTGGGCAAAGCATCGACAAGAATATCTCTGTTTTTTTTGTAACGCACCACGTGCGCATCAAGTTCTTCACGACAGTCCATCGCGTGCAGCGCACCGTATTGCGACGGCGCTGGTGGACACAAATAGAGATTGTGAGCTAGATTGCTGATTGGCTCGGTTAGATATTCTGGAAGCGCCATCCAGCCCAAACGCCAACCTGCCATCGAATAATATTTCGAAAAGCTGTTGACGACGATAATCTCGTCTGACAAAGCGGCAGCGGTCTGCTGGGGCACCACATCATCAAAGACAATGCCGTGGTATATTTCGTCAGAAATTAGACGTATCTCCTTTTGCTGACAATATGCTGCCAGTTCCTCCATTTGCTTTGCCGGCATCATGGAACCGGTCGGATTGCCGGGGCTGGCAAAAATCAAACCATCGATCTCACCCTCTATTTTTTGCACATCTTCAACCGTTGGCTGAAAGTGATTTTCCATGCTGGTATCAAACGGCACGCATTCCACACCAAGAGTGCCCATCGCGTGGCGATAGCCGTAATAAAACGGTTGTGGCAACGCCACACGCGCGCCCGCATCGAAACAGCCAACCAGGGCGAGAATCAAAGCTCCCGAAGCGCCAAAAGTAATGACAATTCTTTCAGGCTTCACGTCCGCACCGTAAAGATCCTGGTAATTTTTAGAAATCCGCTGGCGAAGTTCGGGGATACCAGCGGCACTAGTGTATCCCAATATACTCGTATCGCTTGCCTGATGAATTGCGTCTATCGCGCCCTCTGGAGCGCCGGTGCTTGGCTGTCCCACCTGTAGATAAATAACTTTTTTTCCCGTCGCCTCGACCGCTTTTGCCCGTGCTCGCATTTTTTCTGCAATACTCGGTGTGGCACCGCGATGCGAAGGATGAAAACGTTTTGTGGCGGACATACTGTCTTCTCCGGTGGTTGAAGCTATGGTTCAAATTCCAGGAAATCAACAAAGTCAAACCCGATCTCACCGCGACATACCGGAGAATATTGTAACGCCGTCTCCATTCCCTGCAGCAAGCCGCTTATTCATCCGTAACGCAACCCTCCGAGGCAGATCGCACTAGACGAATGTATTTGTGTAAGACTCCTCGTGTGGCCTTGAGCGGTGGGGGACTCCACTTGCGATTACGCTCCGCCAGAATCGCGTCACTTAAATCGACACTTATGGTGTTTCTTGACGCATCGATCGTGATCAAATCTCCCTCCTCGATCATAGCGATAGGGCCTCCGACCTGTGCTTCAGGCGTTACGTGTCCCACAATGAAACCATGTGATCCACCTGAGAAACGGCCATCGGTCAAAAGCGCTACGTCGCTTCCTAAACCAGCACCCATCACCGCCGAAGTCGGTGTCAGCATTTCCGGCATTCCGGGCCCGCCTTGTGGACCTTCATAACGAATCACGATCACATCTCCCGCAACAATCCCCCCGTCCTCAAGCGCTGCAAGCATCAGCTCTTCGCTATCGTATACCTTTGCCGGGCCCGTAAACGAGGTTCCTTCTTTACCAGTGATCTTGGCGACCGCGCCGTCCGGGGCTAGGTTTCCATACAAAATCTGTATGTGACCGGTCGGCTTCATTGGCGTTTCAATCGGTCTGATCACGTCCTGATTTTCAGAAAGTGCCGGTGCACCGGAAACATTTTCCGCCAATGTCTTCCCGGTTACCGTCATACAATCTCCGTCCAATAGCTCTTTCTCCAGAAGGTATTGCATCACGGCCGGCAGACCTCCGACATGATGCAAGTCTTCTTGAACATAACGGCCACTCGGCTTCAAGTCGGCCAGAAACGGCACGCGTTTACTGACTCTCTGAAAATCATCCAGCGTCAGTGACTGTCCTGCGGCACGGGCCATGGCAATCAGATGGAGAACCGCATTGGTAGAGCCTCCCAAAACCATCACCACCACCATCGCATTTTCGAATGCAGCTCGGGTCATGATGTCTCGAGGCTTCAGGTCCAACTCAAGTAAATTCAAAATCGCAGCCCCAGCCGATCGACATTCCTCAATTTTTTGCGGATCTTCTGCCGGTGTCGATGAGCTAAAAGGGAGTGACATGCCAAGTGCTTCAATCGCACTGGCCATCGTATTTGCGGTGTACATACCACCGCATGCACCAGCTCCGGGACAACTGTGGCGTACGATTTCTGCTCGTTGCTGCTCGTTGATTGTGCCTGCGAGAAATTCGCCATAACATTGAAAGGCGGAAACGATGTCGAGCTTTTGATCTTGCCAAGATCCTGCACGGATCGTACCACCATAAACCATGAGAGAGGGGCGATTGATCCGCGCCATTGCCATCAGGCAGCCAGGCATATTTTTATCACACCCCGGCAGCGACACGTTTGCGTCATACCACTGCGCTTCCATCACAGTTTCGATCGAATCGGCAATCAAATCGCGCGACTGGAGCGAGTAGCTCATGCCCTCCGTCCCCATTGAAATGCCATCGCTGACTCCGATGGTGTTGAATCGCATACCGACCAGACCGATTGCCTCAACGCCCTGTTTGACTTCCGCTGCTAGGCGATCCAAATGCATATTGCATGTGTTTCCCTCGTACCACATGCTCGCGATACCTACTTGAGGCTTGTCCATATCTTCTATGGTCAAGCCCGTACCAAATAACATGGCTTGCGATGCACCCTGACTCTTGGGCTGTGTGATTCGTGCGCTATAGCGGTTCAAGCCGTTTTTTGCGTTCATGCCATTCCTCAATCGGAACGAAAGTGGCCGAGGGCTACTCTGTTGACTTGTACCCAAAGGCTGTCCCACTTATCGTGTGTTAGCAATCATAAACCATGAGCGAGCCCGAAGGGAGTTGGCTCGGCAACGGCAATTGAGCTGTTTATTATTTTGAAATCACCCGAAGAATTCGAATCTCGTAAGAGACGCTCCAATGGCCAACAAACCTGAGTTCATTTACTTTGATTTAGGCAACGTGCTGCTCCACTTCAGTAGGGAACGGCAATTTCGACAGATGGCTCAGGTACTGGGTATCACTGCGAAAGAGATTGCTCAACTTGTCGAGAAACATGATTTATTGCACCTCTGCGAGACCGGAAAAATGACGCCACCAGAAGCACACGAACTTCTGTGCGAAGAGGCAAGCAGCCGTTGTGACTTCCACTCTCTTTTTGTTGCCAGTAGTGATATTTTTGAAATTAACCTGCCGATGCTCCCGCTAATCACGCAACTCCGACGCCACGGATATAGAATGGGAATTCTGTCGAACACTTCGGCGAACCACTGGAACTTCTGCTTGGAACATTTTTCGATACTTCAAGATTACTTTCAGGAAACAATCCTCAGTTATGAAGTCGGCGCGATGAAGCCGGAAAAAGAAATCTATGCCGTGGCGATCGAGGCAGCAGGTGTACCCGCAGAAAAAATTTTTTATGCCGATGATCTGCAGCCAAACGTGGACGGCGCTTTAAGCTGCAACATGGATGCTGTTTTGTATACAGAGACCCCACCTCTAGTTAATTGCATGCGACAGAGGGGAGTCCAGTTCGCGCTTTAACACATTGCCATCCCGTAACACCCACCCGGTGAATAAGCACATCTCGATGCAATCACGCATGCTCTCCCACACGGTTGTGTGCTGCATCAATAGATATAGCGATTTATCAGATTTTCGAGCATTTCCTGCCGGCCGCTTGTATTAGGCTCAATCTTGCCCTTTTGGAGCATGTAGCTTTCCAGAGTTTTAAAGTCATGTTGTCCTTTTTCAATGCCTGCACCAATACCACTATCCCAACTCGAATAGCGCTCGGTCAGCAGTCGCTCTAGCTCCCCATCAGCTCGAATGGCGGCCGCAATTTTGAGCCCCGCAGCGAAGGCGTCCATTCCACCTATGTGCGCGTGGAACAGGTCTATTGGCTCAAAGCTTTCTCGGCGGACCTTCGCATCAAAATTGACACCTCCAGTTTTGAATCCACCATATTTCAAGAGCATCAGCATGCATTCCGCCGTGAGGTAAACGCTGGTAGGAAATTGATCAGTGTCCCATCCCAAAAGTTCGTCACCCGTGTTGGCGTCGATCGAGCCGAGCATACCCTGGCTCCCCGCCGCATCCATCTCGTGCATCATTGTGTGCCCGGCAAGTGTGGCATGATTAGTCTCCAGATTAAGCTTTAAATGCTCCTCGAGGCTGTAGGCCCTTAGAAAATTCATGCAGGCAGCGGCATCCGAATCATATTGATGCTTTGTCGGCTCTTTTGGTTTCGGTTCGATGTAAAACTGTCCTTCGAAACCGATTTCCTTCGCGTAATCGACGGCCATATGCAGAAATAGAGCAAGGTGGTCCAACTCTCGTTTCATATCGGTGTTCCACAAACTCTGATAGCCCTCGCGACCACCCCAAAAAGTGTAGCCTTCGCCCCCGAGCTCTTTAGTAACTTCAATTGCTTTTTTGACTTGAGCGGCTGCATAGGCAAAAGCATCCGCATTGGGACTTGTGGCGGCACCATGTGCATAACGTTTGTTACTGAAAAGATTTGCGGTACCCCAAAGTAGTTTAATACCAGTCGCGTCCTGCAACTCGCGAAACTTTTTGACAACGGCGTCAAGATTTTCATTGCTTTCGCGAAGGGTGTCTCCCTCTGGAGCCACATCCCGATCGTGAAAAGCGTAGTAGGGGGCACCGAGCTTTTCAATAAATTCAAACGCCATTTCTGCACGCTTGACGGCATCATCGACCGTACCGTCGCCAAGTTCCCACGGGCGTTCAGCGCAACCCGGGCCAAATGGATCTGCACCTGCGCCACGAAAGGTGTGCCAATAAACCACGCTGAATCGAAGATGCTCCTTCATGGTGCGGCCCTCAATCACGGCGTCTGCTTTATAATGGCGAAATGCAAGCGGATTCGTGGAATCAGGTCCCTCATATTGAATTTTTTCGATCTCTGGAAAAGCAGCCATGGTTCTGTTCCCGATGGGTTTGGTTTCGTTCGCGATCTGTCTATCGATGACCCTTAAATTTGAGCCCCATACATAATTGAGGCATTATCGTGCCAGATCGAAAACCGTTTCGCAACCGATGGATAACAAATCGCGATACGCGTAGAGGCATCACAACCAAGGCGAAGTGTCCTACTGCCAAGCCAAGCGTAGACGAACCGGAGTCCGGGATCTCCGGACTTGGCTCAGGCTGAAGCATTTCTGGCCGGAAGCTTGCGTCGCCAGGCCAGATCATACGACTTGGAGAGCTCCGGCATAGACGGGGGGTTTGACACCATCCCCAAGAACCCAAGAAAT
The DNA here is from genome assembly GCA_002480485.1 of Planctomycetaceae bacterium UBA7805. Lineage (GTDB taxonomy): Bacteria > Planctomycetota > Planctomycetia > Pirellulales > UBA7805 > UBA7805. The sequence continues at coordinate 13,318 of DLCF01000135.1, read as the reverse complement.
CGGCCGAATACCAATATGCATGCGGGTGGACAATGAATCGCCCGGAAGACACGCAAGACGCTGCCCTCTAAGACCTTATTGTGCGGCAGAAAACCCTTGTTTTCTGCCCGTTAGGCCTCCGCCACAGCCCTCACAACCGCTCAACGCCAATTCCGGACATTGCCCGAGCACCGCGAGCGAGAGGCTACGACATTGAACCTATCCGGCCCCTTGAACGGAACCCTGTGTGGTGATTATATTTGCTGGTTTGCAAGTCAGTCCGAGAAAGTTATTTTTGTACCATGAAAGTTCGTGCCAGCGTAAAACGGATCTGCGAAAACTGTAAGGTTGTTCGCCGTCGTGGCGTGGTCTTTGTGGTGTGCAAAAATCCCCGCCACAAACAACGGCAGGGGTAACTGATGCATGGGCCACGCATTTCATTTTAGCTGCGCATTTTACACGGGAAAAAACCTCCCGTTTGCACCGTTAATTGCGATGGCCTGTATAAGGATTTTTCCTGCAACTCCATCCGATATAAGCAGCACGTGAATCTTAAACCGATTGACTGGTTTTCAGGATTTTCAGGATAAAGCATTATGCCACGTTTATTAGGTGTCGACATACCGAGTGATCGTCCCACAGTTATTTCACTGACCTATCTGTATGGCGTCGGGCCCAAAAGCGCGCGTCAACTTTGTCAGGACGCCGGGATCGATCCTCAAAAGCGGGCACGTGAATTACAAGAGGACGAAGTTGCACGATTAGCAGCTTTACTTGACAAAGATTTTGTTGTCGAGGGTCAACTCCGCCGGCAAGTGGCGCAAAATGTTTCACGATTACGGGATATCGCTTGCTACCGCGGATTACGGCATCGCCGTGGCTTGCCAGTTCGCGGGCAACGCACTCGAACCAACGCCCGCACGCGTAAGGGCCCGCGACGGACAGTGGCAGGCAAAAAGGGCGTCAAAGATTTACGGTAGTTTTATTGGAAACATTTTTGTTTTTTAATTTGCACGGAGATTCTTTGTGGCAAAAAGTAAAAAAAAGAAAGTTCGACGTAATGTTGCGGCGGGCATCGTCTATATCAAGGCAACATTCAACAACACCACCGTCACTGTAACCGACACCAAAGGAGACACGTTGTGCTGGGCCAGTGCCGGCACTTCCGGCTTCAAGGGAAGCAGGAAGAGCACACCGTTTGCTGGCCAGTGTGCTGCCCAGCAAGCCGCAGACAAGGCGAAAAAGTTTGGGATCAAGGACGTTGATGTTCGGGTGAATGGTCCGGGCAGTGGAAGGGAAAGTGCAATCACGGCGCTCCAGTCGGCTGGTGTAAATATAAAATCTATCGAAGACATCACGCCGATGCCCCACAATGGTTGTCGGCCGGGTAAAAAAAGAAGAGTTTAATTTAGGGGCTGCTAAAGCGGCTCATAGCGGCGTTCATATTCGAAGAGTATTCAAACAAGCGGTTACGGAGACAAACTATGCATATTCGTTGGCGCGGTCTGGAGCTTCCGAGTCAGGTCCAAAAGGAAACCCTTACGCCCACTTACGGGAAGTTTGTTGCCGAACCTTTTGAGCGGGGATTCGGTGTCACCGTTGGTAATAGCCTACGCCGAATTCTACTCTCAAGCCTCGAGGGCAGTGCGATCACTCAGGTTCGGATTCAAGGCGCGCAGCACGAATTCACGACCATTGAAGGGATCGTCGAAGATGCCACCGATATTGTGCTGAATGTAAAATCGCTCGTCGTCAAAAACCATGCTGATTCAACAAGGGTCATCCGGGTGGAAAAAAATACTCCGGGCGATATTACTGGAGCCGATGTGATCGCGGACTCATCGGTTGAAGTAATTAATAAAGACCACAAAATTGCAACCAGCAGTGGCGACCGAGAATTTGAAATGGAAATGGTAGTGGAAAATGGACGGGGCTATGTGCCGGCAACGGAGCATACACCCAGTGAGCAGGAAATCGGTATCATTCCGATCGATGCAGTCTACAGCCCAGTTGTCCGCGTCCGGTACGAAGTAGAGGAAACACGGGTCGGGCAAAAAACAAATTATGACAAGCTGACCATGGAAATATGGACAAATGGGAGTATTCGGCCAGAAATCGCCTTGGTAGAGGCTGCAAAGATTCTGCGAAAACATTTGAACCCGTTTGTGCAATTTACTGACTTAGGACCAGAGATTCACAGCACCGTCCGGGTGAATACGGATGGTGTGGATCCGGCTGTTGAACGGAAATTGAACATGAGTATCGGGGAGTTGCACCTCTCGGTCCGGGCTAGTAACTGTCTCGAGGCCGAAAACATCCTTACGGTGCGAGATCTGATCGCTAAGGACGAGGACTCCTTGATGGAAGTGCGAAATTTCGGTGATACAACACTTCATGAAGTCAATGAGAAATTGGGGGAGCTCGGCTTGCGACTCGGGATGCGGATTGGAACACCGCCATCCATGCCGTCTCTATAAGCAATGTAAATTTGAGCAACGTTGTGTCGGCAGACGCAATTTTTCCTTACGAGACTATTTAGGTACAAGTAATGCGACATCGAAGACGCGGACGCATTTTAGGTCGATCCCCCAGTCATCGCCGGGCAATGTTGAAGAATTTGGCTTCCAGTCTGCTTCTGACTGAAAGAGATGCCGAATACGATGACAATCCGCCCGGAGTGAAGGGTCGGGTGGTAACTACGATTGCGAAGGCCAAGGAGGTCCGACCGATCATTGAGCGTTGCATTACGATGGCTCGAAAAACGCTCGCACATCAACGGAAAGCAGACTCGCTCGACTCCAGCGCAGAACGTAATTCTGAGGAGTGGAGGCAGTGGCGTAGCAGTCCCCAGTGGAACGAGTGGAATCAGGCGATCGCCCCAGTATTATCTGCCCGCCGCAGAGCAATACAAATTTTGGGCAATAAGGAGGCTGTCTCGATTCTTTTTGACACGGTAGCACCGCGCTTTGAAGAACGCCCCGGTGGATACACTCGGATTATGCGACTGGCCGCCCCAAGACTCGGTGATGGTGGCACGCAAGTTGTTTTAGAATTTGTTGGAGAACGCGATCGAGTCCAGGCCACGGCCCCTGCCCCGATTCAGGTGGAGGAGGAATCACCCGAACGCGATAGCTCGGATGAACCTGCAGGGCACCCACCGTCGGATGCAGATAGCGTGCAAAGCAGTGCCGATGAGGACGCCGTCGAGTCTCCGGCGACGGAGACTGCTGAATCAGATGCGTCAAACTCCGCAGGGGATGATTCTGATTCGGAGGTGAAGGCAGACTAAACGGCCGAGTTGCGAACAGCAATCTGAGTGGTTCATCGGCACCATTGCAGGAAGTGCGCGGAATATTGCGAGAGGATCTCCTGAGTTAAGCCGCTATTTTGCTCCTCTGCTGGCGAAACCAATTGACGGTGCTTAAAATGCCATCTCGCAATTTGGTCTGGGCTTCAAAACCAAAACACTCCCGGGCGCGATTCGTATCGAGGCAACGGCGCGGTTGCCCGTCTGGCTTGTCATGGTTCCACACAATCTCGCCACCAAATCCACAAACCTCGCAAACCATTTCGGCGAGTTCGCGAATCGTAATTTCATAACCCGAGCCGAGATTTACTGGTTCGGCATCTTCGTAGTCGAGTGTTGCTTTCACAATCCCCTCTGCCGCGTCAGCCACATACAGAAATTCGCGCGAAGCAGATCCTGTTCCCCAGACTTCAATTTCCTTTTCGCCACTCTGCATTGCCTCACAAACTTTTCGAATGAGCGCGGGAATTACATGGCTTGATTGCAAGTCGAAATTATCACCGGGCCCATAAAGATTGACCGGGAAAAGTGTGATTGCATTCATGTTGTATTGCTGTCGGTAAGCTTGCGATTGAACAAGCAACATTTTTTTTGCGAGCCCATACGGGGCATTCGTCTCTTCAGGATAGCCGTTCCAAATATCATCCTCACGAAACGGCACCGGTGTGAATTTTGGATAGGCACAAATCGACCCAATCGATACGAATTTCTCAACGTCGAATCTTCTCGCCTGCTCGATCAATTCAACGCCCATGATTGCATTTTCGTAAAAAAACCGGCCGGGATTTAAGCGATTCGCCTCAATTCCCCCAACAATTGCCGCTAGATGGACAACGATGTCGGGATTGCTGTCGGCCATAAGCTGCTCGATCGCCTCTCTCTGCCGCAGGTCATATACCTTACTACGAGGGACAAAAATAGATTTCGGCTGAAATGGCTCCAAATGTCGACAGACTTCGCGGCCCAGAAAACCCGCACCACCGGTTACGACAACCGTTTTATCCTTGAGAAGGTTCACCTCGCACTCCCTTTCAATTCAGTTTTACCTGATGCTACATCCTTTAATTCCGTTGCACCCCAAACCGCTTTTTCTTGGTTTACATCAAATCATGCAGAATCTTTCAGCCGCAATTGATAAAGTCGTTGATAAATCTCGCAGCGTGATGCCAGTTGGTCATGTGTGCCGGCATCAATGATTCTTCCCTCATTCATGACAAGAATTTGATCTGCTAAGGATAATGTGGATAAACGGTGTGTAATCATTACCGTCGTTCGATTTTTTGTGAATTCCTGCAATGCGTTGTGGATGAGTTGTTCACTCTCGGGGTCGATCTGACTGGTTGCTTCATCTAGCAGCATGATTTGCGGATCGCGAAGGATCGCCCTCGCCAGGGAAATGCGCTGCCTCTGGCCTCCAGAAAGACGCCCGCCCGATTCGCCCACATTTGTTTGATACCCGTGTTCGAGTTTATCCAGAATAAATCCGTGCGCGTAAGCCTTTTTGGCAGCACAAATCACATCATCGTCCGATGCACGAGGAGACCCATAACGTATGTTGTTCATTACGCTATCGTCAAAGAGAATGGTTTGCTGAGTAACGATACCTATCCGGCGACGAAGATCTTGAATACTTAGGTCACGAAGCGCGTCGTAACCAAGCAATATTTTTCCCTCGACTGGATCAAAAAATCGGGGAATCATATTTAACAAGGTGGTCTTTCCACAACCATTAGGGCCAACAATCGCCAACGTTTTGCCACACTCGATTTTAAAATTGATATCGCGAAGCACCCAATCATCTTGTTCATAGTAAAACGAGACATTTTCAAACATGATCGGTTTATGAATATCTTTGACCGAAATTGGATTCTTGATTTCCACAATAGGCGAATCTCTGTCGAGCAGCGGAAAAACACGATCAGCGGCTGCCGAACCCGCTTGAATTTCATTTACAAACCCTGACATTTTCCTTAGAGGATCACTGGCCCCAATTAAAAAACCATAAAACAACAACAACGATGGTAAATTCAAAGGCCGTTCGGTCATGGCCAGCCCAAAGATGTGTGTTTCCTGATTAAGGACCAGGTATCCACCAGCAAGTATGGAGATCGCAACCACACAGATTCCCAAAACTTCATCGCTGAATTTTGTCAGACCATGATAGAACATGATTTTCATCGATTTTCGATACACATCCCGAGTTGTACGACGAAACCGATTTATTTCTTGCCTCTCCATCGTGTAGGCTTTGACAGCATAAATACCGCTAAATGACTGCAGAAGCCGTCGGAAAAGCAAGCTCGATTCCTCCATCAAACGGCGGTTTGCGCGTTTTATTGATTTGGCGAGCAGATAGGTAAAAAGTAGGGCGATGGGGGCTACCACAAAAGAAAATAACATTAACTGCCAACTCACCCAAATTGCGCCCGCCAAGCATACGACGGCCTTAAGCGGCTCTCTCATGGCGCGGCCAAAAAGAAAAGAAACCACGCCACCGATCCTCTGGATGTCTCCGGTGAATCGGCTCATCAAATCACCTGTGCGTTCCTGGTTAAACACACCAAGCCCCATGCGCATTGTGTGCTGAAAAACCCTGTTTCTCAGATCAAGCGTCGTCATCTCGGAAAAGCTTTGAACTAGTAGAAGGTTGGCTACAAGGAACAGATCTTTAATAATCGTGCAGACAATCAGCCCAACTGCGATGACGACCAGAGTCTGAAAAGGATCATCGGGTAGAAACCGCTCAATGTAAGGCTGTATCTTGGTTGTGGCAGCAATCACCTTTTCTTCCGCTTGACGCCGCAGCGAGAGGTGCGCAATTTCGTTTTCGGTGGCGATACGTTCTTTTTTAGTGGCCGACAAAGGTAACTTTTGTTCCAGATCGTTAATCTGCTTCTCAATCGTTTCAGATTTATTTTTACTTTCCGCAATTCGATCTCGTGCCCAGTCATGCATGGATTTATTCTGGATGACAACTTCAACAAACGGATAGACGGCACCGATGTTAGCGCCCCAGAAAAAAGCGATTGCAAGAGATGACAAAACAATGCCAATGATCGTAAACCGCTGGCGAAGTGCCTGCTTAATAGCACGACCAAGATTCTTCATAGTAGAGTATCCGGAAAAACGTAAAAAACCTGCAACGGATCGCAAGCCGAGGGGCCTCGAGAGACCGAAGACGCTACAGTTATCAGTAAATGGAGTCAACGCGATTCCGTGCAGACACCGAAAAAGCATCTACATAGCCGGCCATCGACCCGTTCGTATGCAGTGAATGAACCAGTTAGCGAAGCGATTTTTCGCCAAATCCGATGGGCCCGGAAATGATATCAGTGCAGCCATTCCGGGAAAGCCTGTGGCAAAGATTGAGCTG
>DLCF01000135.1:0-6280 GCA_002480485.1 Planctomycetaceae bacterium UBA7805 | reverse complement strand
TTCCAAAGCGATTGCTCAATGCAGGCCTTTTCCCCGTTGGAACTGGCGACTGTAATGCCAGAGTGCCGCATATTTGTTGAAAGAATACTGACTTAAATGCCACGCAAACAAAAACCCATGTTGCCCATCCAAGAAACCGCCTTGCAGCAGAAAGAGTCGTACAAAAGTGGTTAGCCCGTGTGATATCGCATTAATTAAGGAAGCAGATTTGCCTGATTTGGCCTGATCCCGCGCCCATGAGTGCGCGTATGCTAGATGTTTTTCCAGATAATATTCATAATTTCGACAAGCGTCATGTATTAAAAAACCCCTGAGGGTTTTGGTTTGAATCCCTTTTGAATCGACCGATTCATGAACCGCGCGCGAATTAAATTGAAAATTGCTCCTTGCATAAAGCCGAACTATTTTTTCTCTCCGCCACCCGTTATGAAAAACGTCTTTATCGAGAAAAGCATTCTGACGAACGACTTGGTAAAGACATTTATGATCGGGATTTTTGAGAACCGCTTCAATGTCTTGTCTTAATGTTCCCGTAATTCTCTCATCTGCATCAATTGCCAGAATATAATCGCTCGTCGCCAGATTCTGCGCGCGCTGACGTTGGATTCCGAATCCTTGCCAATCCTCTCGAATAAATACCTTCGCACCATGCTGCCTTGCAATATCAAGCGTTGCATCTGTGCTTCCAGAATCCAAAACAACAATTTCATCAACCCAATCCGTAAGGCTTCGAAGGCAGGGTGTGATTTGACTGGCCTCGTTTTTCGTTATCAAGACCGCAGAGATTGTGGCCCGCCTAACATCTTTTTGAGGTGGATTTCCTGACTCAAACCGTGGCAACGAGTGAGTCGGACGAACTGCAGATGAACACGTCATTTTTTTGCCTAATCTGAAGATCAACTAACGAGTAATTTTTCGTAAACCGCTTCAATAGCCGCTGCTTCATGACGGATGTCGTAGCTAGAGCAAACATGCTGACGACCGAATTTTCCCATGGAGATCGTCTGCTCCGCATTCGCCAGACATTGATCAATTGCAGTTATCAACGATTCCGTGTCTCCAATCTCAACGAGATGGCCTGTTTCATCTTCCTTGATCAGCGTGGGAAAAACGCCTGTTCGTGTGGCCACTACGGCAGCCCCGCACGACATTGCCTCGATTGGTGTCAGGCCAAATCCCTCGTACCGGGGCGGCGCTACACAGAGCACGATGCGTTGAAACCAGCGGTGTCTTTCCTCTGCTGAGACTTGGCCAAGCCAGATAACTCGATCTTGTATACCGGCATCGACCAACTTTTTTTTCAGCGTATCTTGAAAAGGTCGATCTCCCGATTTGCAATGCCCGGCAACAATGGCGGTGAAGTCAGGGTATTCCGGTAGCAAGTGACACATCGCCTCGATAAATAAATCGGTACCTTTCTCAGCGCGAATACGTCCGAAAATTCCAATCCCGTATTTCCCGGGCAGACCCGACTCACGCCAGGCCGTCCGTTTATCCTCGGGAGGTATAAACACACTCGTGTCAATACCATGAGGAATAATCGCATCACAACGATCGACATAGGTAGAGGCTTCATGGGTCGTGGCGATGATCGAGTCCATTTTGGATAATAACCATCGCGGAAATGCAGAATGATGGCGAAGTGCGACGGTCGTAAAGACGAGTCTTACTGGTAGACGAAATATATATTTCGCGATAATTCCGAATAGCATCTCGGAGTTACGCCGCGCGTGCCAGATCGAAATTCTTTTATACCCCTGTTTCCAGAACAAATTAAAAATTTGCCAACGTCCAATCTGACGTGTCGCCACGGGTAAACGTTTACCTAAAATCACAACCTCATATTGCTGTTCATGCCGTTCGGCCAAATTTGTAATGGTGGCCGAAACACCCGTGAAGCGGGCGTGGAAATTCGTGAGGATGACCAGCGGATTAACGATGGAAGACACTGGTGCTCAGAGTCCTGGATCCATGAACTGATGGTGGATTTTTTTCGCGTTGAACAGCAATGAATGCGGTTTGTAGACAAACCAGGGGCCTTTCCCAAGAGGAATTTCTGGCCGTTCTTTGCGTGACGACTGCATCGCTAGCATGCATTGGTCAATTCCTCAAAAAATGTGCACGTTGGCTTCTCTGGCAAGTGCTGTATATCGCTTTGCGACGGGTGGGGATCTTTGCTAACGACATTGTCACGCTATCGTTGCAATCAACCCAAGGACTCCGTTGTGGCCGCGATGGCCAGATCGAGTGTCTCTTGACGCTCTGCAGATGGAAAAATAGGATCCGGCGGGTTCGTGACATTGAGACCATCGGGTTCCAGAAATGCGACGCTTCATCCTGATTGACAACTGGTTGGATTCTGTCGGCGGGCACAACTATCAGTACGCAATGGAGATCCTGCAGGCTGCAGCAGACTCGAACCACAAAGTGGTTTTAGCTACCGCAAAATCGTTCGCCAACAAAATGCCTGCGCTACCTGAAACGTGGCGATGCTTTCCTATCTTCAAATATTCGTGGAACCGCACCCATTCGGTTGGAGTCGATGGCAAGCGAAATGAGCCTATCGATATCCACGGTCAAACGCTGAAGGATCCGAGCTCGGATGAACGAAAGCAAAATTTCAAAAACCGACAAGGCTTGCGGTTGTTCCAAGCGTGGGATCGAAAACGCAGAATTCGTGCTTTTAGCGATGCCTGCCAACGTCTATTCAACCAAATCGGATTGGAACGGGATGATATTTTATTTTTTCCTTCTGTTTCCGATTTTGATTTTCTGGGTCTCGCGGCATTCCTTGCTTCGAACAAGGCCACACAATCGCTGCATTGGCATGTGCAATTCCATTACGATATTTTTGACGGGCGACCGCCGCAGTTCGATGAGCAACAAGAGCGTAAATTATGCATGGAACGACAATTTTCGCAGGCGCTCGCCGCGATTCAGACGCATCGACTACATTTCTATGCGACCACTCCGCAAATAGCCGAGCAATACAATCGACTCAATGTTGCTGCTTTCTCTCCTCTCCCGTATCCCATTCGCTCTCTCTATCCCCCAGATACATCAAGCCGACTGCCGAAAAATAAACCGCTTCGGGTAACACTAGCTGGAGCCCCGAGACGTGAAAAAGGTAAAAGAGAATTAAACCAATTATTTGGGCAACTGCAAAAATTGGAATTTGCGGGGAAAACTATCCAACTTCGAATGCAGGGGCAGCATCGAGCCATTACGCGACAGTTGTCCGACTTCGATCCATCGCAGGTCGTCAAATCTGACACGCCCGCCGCCAACAGTGCTCCCATTGTTGTGGTGCCCCACCCACTAAAGCGACAGAAGTACCTTGAGTACATCCAGCAGACGGATATCGGATTACTTCCTTACAACAATGCCCGGTATCACGCGCGGGCAAGTGGCGTGCTAATTGAAATGCTCTCGGCAGGTGTCCCGATCATTGTGACTGCCGGTAGTTGGCTCGCCTTACAACTCGCTGAGCCCATCTACCAGCATCTGGATAGCCTCATTGCAAATTTGCCAACACTCGGGGAAAAATGTCTCTGGCCGTTTGCAGCACCCGCGAATACTATCTCGCAAAATCCCGATGATGTCATTTTTCTGGTTGGGGGTAACGCAAAACCTTGTTCTGAATCCATCCAGGTTCCCTCAGGCAGCCATATGGCAATCGTGCAAATTCCATGGCGCGAGCAGCGACCGGGCCATTTTATCGGCTTACGAGTGGTGCAGCGAAATCGGTTGGGTCAAACGAAGTCAAAACCGCATGCATCAATTTTATGTCCGAGAGAGCAGGGAAAACCCATCGCAGCGTTGGTCGAATTAGATCCCAAGTCAGACTCGATTCGCATCGAAATTTCGAATGCTTATCACAATCACTCGATGGTCTCGGGAATTCCGCAAATTACATTTTTTCAGGAAAGCGTCAGGGAAATTCCAACTGGCGCCGTGGGTCTCATTGCAAGTCACATGCACCAAGTACCGGCTCTATTGGAAGAGATGGTTCTGCATCATGATCATTACAAAGGTTCGGCCGCAAAATTTTCCGAATCTTGGAATTTCAAACATTCGCCTCTGCGAACAATCGAAATTCTAATGAAACATCAGAACAACACCGATGAGTTGCGTGAGGTGGCTTGATGATGTTATCAGCGAATCTGATTAAATTTAGAAGCGGCTCGGAAATACCGAACAAACGTCAGGGGATCGCCCGGTCGCTGAAAGGATTTTGGATCTTCCTCTGCCTAGCTTGCGCGATTCCGATTTTCATAGGATGTCGCGCAATCAATAAACCAAAAATCCGAAATGCAACACCGCTCGCTGCATTAGAGAAGGCGCCGAGTCAAACCGAGCTGGAGGTGGTCTTTGTCCGAATTCCTCCGCGTGATCAGGAAGCAACCAACCTCCTCTGGCAAGAAGTCGATGAATTAGCCATTGACGCGAAATTCCGGAGGGAACTTCACAAAAATGGATTTCGGGTTGGTGTTGTGGGACCCAATAGCTCTGGCGAAATACAAGAAATACTGCAAAGTGCCCATCACGCCAGAACGGGCAATGTTGCCTTGGAAGACGTGGGAGACATGCAATCCACTCACGCCATCAGCAGAAAGGTCTTCCTCCAGCGGGGGCAGCAAAGTGAATTACTTGCCTCATCCATTCAAAAAGAATTTCAGATGCTAGAAATGCATGATGGCAAATTGGTGGGTCAGACTCTTAACGATGGTCAGGCACAATTCATCGTGAAAATCCAAGAATTAAAGAATGCACAGGTCACTCTGCGACTGATACCTGAGATTCATTTCGGTGCATTCCATAACGAATATATTCCTGGAGACGGAATGTTCCAACTGCAGACCAGCAGGGAAAAAAAGCGACTGACTCGTTTGCAAGTGGATGCTGACCTTCAGCCGGGCCAAATTCTGATTGTTGGGCCTCAAGCAGATCAACCGGGAAGTCTGGGGCATCGATTTTTCAACGAACAATCTGCAGATAAATCGATTTCAAAAATCATGATGATTCGTCTTTGCGATTTCCCCATTACTGAACTGGAGTCCGCAGACGACAATGACGCGTCTGATTAGCTCTTTTAGACGAGTAACGCAATATCCGCATAATCGGCCGCCATTACTACAGCATAGACAGTCTATTCTTCGACAAAGAGTAATGTCCGAATAGAAAAGTACAGTGCCGTGACACCTCCCAGAACAACTAGCAGAATAAACCAGATTCCGAGCCATCCCGCGGTGGAAGACTTTTTAGAGGTACATTGCCCACACGCTTCCTTTTTTCCACTTTTTGGATCAATCATCACGGGCGCGTTGCAAGCAGGGCATTGACCCCAGTTTTCATTCGTGCTCATGCTCTTTCCTCGAATTGACCAAAAGGTCAAACCCTCCTCCCAAACAAGCGTTGTTCGCGTTGTTGAGGGGTGATCCTCAGTGTAGGCATTATTTTCGGCAGTGCCAATGTAGGTTACGATACTGATTCAAAAGTGATTTAAGTCATTCGCCTCCACACGAACGACCTTTCATGATCGTGCGAGTGGAAGACTTTTCTCAGGAGCGGACTGTGCGATATCGACAATTGAATTTTACGATGCTTCTCTCCTTAGTAATGATGCCTATCACTACAACGCTGCTTGGAGGGTCTGTAGAGGTATGGCATCCCCTTTTTAATGGTAAAGATTTAACCGGTTGGACAACGACAGGAAACTGGCGGGCTACTACCGATGGTGTACTCGTCATTCAGCCCCGACCCGGTGAAATGGGTTGGCAACGTTACGCCGACTATCTCTGGACTAAAAAAGAATATCATGATTATGTTTTACGACTCGAGTACAAAATCCCCTCGGAGGGGAACAGTGGTATTTTTATCGGCGTAAAAAACAAACAAAATCCGGTCTACGAGGGAATTGAAATCCAGATTCTTGACTCTCACGGAAAGAAAGAGGCTCTGACACCGCACGACTGTGGCGGTGTAATCGGCATCCAGCCACCGAAAATTAATGCCGCAAGACCGGCCGGTGAATGGAATAATATTCAAATCACCTGTCAGGAGGATCATCTGCTGGTGGTTTTAAATGGACGGCAGATTGTTGATCTCAACGTGAAGCAAAAAATAGGGCGGAAACATCCGCTGGCTGGATATATCGGCCTACAGGATCACGGACTTCCTCTCGAATTTCGAAATGTCGAGATTCGAAATCTCTGACGTGCAGAAACTGGCGATTTAGCACGCGGGATTTATAGATTAAATGAAGTTACAATAGGAATAG
>DLCF01000119.1 GCA_002480485.1 Planctomycetaceae bacterium UBA7805 | reverse complement strand
ACCTGCCCGGCCACCGGTGGTGCGAAGTATCCAGTCACTTGGAGGGGGCGGAGGCGGGGCTACGTAGCCGGGTTCGACAGGATCGCGCCATTGATCGAGCGATGTAACGACATGTTCGCTGGAAAGTGCTTCGAGTCGCATCATAGGGTCGTTTTTCATGAAAAAAGAAAACGGTTTTTCAGCGTGCGTTTCAGCGTATTGCTGGGTGTTAATCGTAAACTCCGGAGCCTCGATCTGTGTGTCGACTGGAGCAGTGACTTCTTCAATTTCCTCCTCAGTCTCCGAGTCCTCTTCCTCAAGCTCTTCGTTCAATGCTTCGTAATTATCCTCTTCAAGTTCCTCTTCCTCTGTGACGTCCGGTTCACCCACAATCAGTTCGATCGGGCTCCCTCCACCGCTGTTCAGGCGGGCATGAAACGGTTGAAAGGGTGGCTCAAAAAACAGAGTGATCATGAATTGCGATTTCTGTGGGCGGAGAAACCAGAGGTAATCGCTCCTTGCATTCCCGAGTATGAAAAGAGCAATCCAGGTCAGCGGCGATATGATCAACAGCGCAAGTCGCGTATGGGTCCGGTAACTCAACGCCCGTTGCAGCGATCGATGCAAGCCGTCTGCGTCGGCCTCGCCCTCAATCATTATTTCTTGCGGCGAACCGTTAAAAAAAGCTGTTTGCCAGGATTGCTCTAGGTCCTCATCCGTGTCGAGATCAGGCACCTCATGGACTTGAGAATCCGGATGAAAATCGATTAATCGGCTGTAGGAGACAGTTGGAATATCCGTCTCAATCAGGGGCGCCTGATCAACCGGCGGGTGTAACGCAAAATCAAAATCGTCAAATTTTTCCTCTCGCAGTTCGGCGTCGTATGCCTGCTTGCTCTCGCTGGTCATCAGGCATCGCTCGGCGGCATGCACTTCATCAATGATTTGCGTAATCAGGCGTAGTTTTGTCGGCGCTACCTGCGATGCGATTTTCAGAAGCAATGTGGTTCGGTCGCGGGCGGCCATGGCAACCCGCGCTTCGTCGTGTTCATAACGCCTGATTCCGAGAAGAACATAGTGATCGATCACTACGCCTGCCGGGATATCGAGCCATGTATTGTACGGGTCGAAGAAATCATTCATTGAACATTGACGTCCCACTCCCCTTTGGCGATTGCTCGGAAGCTAGTTTGCAGAATCAGGCAGAACCCTGCATTATCACATGTGCGTTACGTTGGAGGAAATAGAGGGTAACCCTCGTCAATCGGTTGAATCGAAGTGTGATCTTTCGAATTTAGCGGTAATCCTTTCGGGCAAACAACAACTTTCATGTTGGGAAAATTTTAAAAAGAGGGACCCAGCACGGAATCATTCTCAAGGCATAACGCAACCGATTCAATGGAACGAGGGAGAAAAGCTTGAGTCAATTTTGCCGAGAAAAAAGTGCGTATCAACCGTTTATGCCGAGCACATTTTCTTTTGGGTCTGCACCGAAACGGTTTTCTCCGGTATCACCGGCTTGCGCATAAAACACGATCAGCACAATCGCACCAACGATCGGAAAAAGGGCAATTAACAGCCACCAACCACTCCGATTCGTGTCGTGCAACCGGCGGATGCTGACGCCAATAGCCGGCAGAAACATCGCCAAACCGTAAATCGCTGGCAGGACGGCCTGTGGCGAGGCACTCGAGATAGATTCTTCGGGAACGCCCACGCTCGCACCGAAGGTGACGTTCAACGCATAGCTGAAAATGGCATTGAAGAGTACAAACCACCAGAACTCAGCCCGATGTGCACGCCCGTGAAACACCGCATACTTTTTCAATGCTTCAAGATAATAGCGCATTGTCCGCCCCCATCGATTTGTTAACCAGTAAACTTATATACACTTTGTGCAAGCATGTTGGCATGGGATTGGATTTACTTAAAGAGGGGAGGGGTACACGTCACTGAATTGTGGTGGCGCGATGCCGGTTTGAGTAACTCGATTTCGGATTTGGATTATCAAACGAGATAAAACAACCGACCGGTTTGGTCTTCCGCACAGCGATCGATTCACCTGCCAGATAGGAGGTTAATGCGTCCTGAAGAAAAAATTGGCTCGCGACCGGTCTCTTTTTGCCATAAGCAGCATAGCGGTTGTCAATCGCACCGCGGTAAATCCTTGACGGTCGGCCTCGGGCAATCACGATCGCTTCGGGGGTGATCGTTGCATTTACGGCGCGGGCAAGCGATTGGTCTGCGTCGAGTACCACTGGTATTGATAACCCGAACGCCGCGGCATGCTCTCGGGCGACGGCTGGGGAGATGTCTTGGCTTGAGTGCACTAAAAAAAATCTGACGCCCATCGGGCCGAAGCATTCATCCATTTTTTTGAGTTGCGGATGATAGGCGTTGGCGACGGGGCAGTCAGGCGAAATAAAGATAAGCACTACGGCTTTTGTTTTCGGGTCCTCAAAAGGCATGAGTCGAATTCCGTCCAGGCAATTAAATTCCCAGCCTGTTGTGGCTGTTGGTGTGCGAGGTGCTCCGGTCAGGGCCATTGAGAATCGTTCTGTGGCGGTTGCTTGCGAGGTCGGGTGATCGGCGTGCGATGAGACATCACCGGCAAAGCATAGCGCAGTTGTCATTAGTGCGCAAAACACACTAAAGAGTTGGCTTGCACCGCTTGTTACTCCCTTTTTGTGCCGATACATCATCGTGTCCCTTTCAACTGTTCGACGAAATTCCGAAGAAATCCGAGTTCTTGACGGTCGAGCCTTTGATCACCATTGGCATCAAGGATCGAGAAGCTCCGAGCTATCCGTGGTGGAGCCTCCGCTTTTTGTAGGCCTCCGTCGCGATTGGTATCCAGCTGCATCAGCAAATCGATTACGTCACCCTGAGTGAGTGAGGCAAAGAAATACTGGCCAACCGCGGATTCGAGTTTTTCTTCACTTGTTGTATCAACCGCAACTGCCTGCACAGTAATGCTGCCCATTTCATCATCCGACTCACGCCCCCACCGGACTTCTCTCGGTGGGCTATTGGGATTTTTCGGATTATCAGCTGAGTTATCGTAGACAAGCTCACTGGTCAGCACAGTTCCGGCGGGTAGGACAATGGGTGTTTTGAACCGATATTGTTCCTGCCAGTCAAGATCCCAGTCGTCAATGTGCAAAAGAACAAGTGGTTTTCCATTAGGAATCTGTGCGGTCAATTTGGCCCGACGACATAAGTAGTGGGCATGTGCTGAAACGCTAATTAACTCGGTGGGAACCGGCAGGGTAAACGATTCTTCTATGTTGTAATCCCGTGCACCGACTGGGATCCGAAGTCCGATGCCTGCCCCGAACATCGCGGGAATTTGAATAGGTATGATTTTCCGTGTGGGAGCCATCTTGGCAAAGTAGAGACCCAACTTACCTGCCTCCGTTTCGACCTTTCCGGAAGGGTGAAAATGGGTCTGGACGACAATGTCATTGCCTGCAGGAAGTCGCAGTGCTAAGTCGCCTGGCAGCCGCGCGGGTGTTCGCCCCGGAGCAAAACCGCCCAAGCCTCGCGATAACGCCGTCGCCATCGGTGGAAACGTCTGACCGGATTGGAACTTGCGAAGTTTGGAAAGCGCTTGTCTTAGGGGCAGCAGATCCTCCTTTTGCCCGCCCGATGCCCCTGTTCCGCTCGCCAAAAAACGCATTCCTGCGATTCCCGGCTTGCCATCGCTACCATCCATGCGTTGTGCAACGCCCGCATCGGCGAAAAACAGGGCATGGTGCACCGACCCCTTGGCGAGCGGACGATAATCGATTGCTTTAATCCACTTATCCTCCGGCAATCGAACCGGAAAAATAAACGATCTGTAAATGTCAGGACCGGATGCGGGCACCTCGAAGCTGCCCTGCATACGGACTACCAGATCGGGTTGTCCGAGTTGCCAGCCGTCGACATACGAGGGAGCAATAGGCTCCGGTCCACCACCCCTTGGTTTCCCAACGGCCAGCCACTGTTTCCATTTTTCCTTCTCGATTCGCGAGAGTGCACGTGAATCCGCAAATACCACGTCGTGGTTAACGGGCTTCCAGGGTGGCATGTAGCCCGCGTCGATAACCGCATCAATGGTTTTCGCCCGGTTGGCGACATCCTGGTATTTCAGCAACGGAAACGGTGCACTTTGACCAGCACGATGACAGTCGGCACATTTCCGATGCACTAGTGGGCCAATGTCCCGATTGAAGGTCACCGGAGGTAGTGCTGTGGTTGAGCCCCCGACGAGGTCGTTTTCGCCACGGGCTGATTGAGCTCTCGTAAGTCCGAGCGCTGAAATGAGAAGCATTAAAATAAATAAAATCGGAATCGATAATCCAAATTGATCACAGTGATTTCGATCTCGCTTTTTGAAGAAATCCACATGGTTCGAGTTTCTCAAGAAAGAGCGATGGTTTTCGCGCATGGGGCGATTCTCCTTTGTAGTAGATACCATCGAAGACAAATCAAACGCACGCTGTTGGCAACGCGACACATTGAATTGTCGAGTGGCCCGAAAAAAGGGACCACGGAAATATGATTCTCAGGAATTTTTTTAATTGACCTGGGATGATCACAGAAAAGGCGGGTCGTTTCCGCCGGGTAAAGAGATGCAGGATCTATTTCGTCTCGCTCACATTGCGGAAGTTAATCCGCCGACGATCTCTCCCGCCGTGCGCATCGGGAGTGAAAAAACGATCGTCGAGTTCGACGGGCCCAATAAATTGGAT
>DLCF01000141.1 GCA_002480485.1 Planctomycetaceae bacterium UBA7805 | reverse complement strand
CTCCGCAGCCACGCCCGCCTGCATCGTTTTTTCGGCAGCAGCCCCCAGACTTTTTGCAGCCGCCGAGGCCTGTAGACTTTCAATCTGCCGACTGAGTGCCTCTAGTTTATCCTCGAGCGTCTGCCGCTGATTTTTGAGTGAATTCGGAACGTTTGCCGAATCCTTAGCGGACTCATTCGCACGGGATAGGGCGGCCGTTTGCTCTTTTTGTAGTTTCTCTTGTGCTGAGGCGAGACGGGCGACTTCCGCCTCGGCTCTAAGTAATTTTTCAATCCGCTCTGCAAAATTAGTTTGCGGCATTCCCTCAAGGGTCGCTAGCATATTGTCAAGCGTTTCTGTCGCCCGAGTCTGTTGCGTGAGCGCCTGGCCAATCTGGTTTGCATCTAGGTGGTCTTGAGCGGCCCCCATTTGTTGGCTCACCCCCTGTTCTCTTCCGATCGCAACAGCAGATGCCAGTCGATCCCCTGAATCAGTCTTTTCAACAGATAACTCCTTTGAAGTCTGCCGCATCTGTGCGATCAGCTCATCAAGCTCGCGTTGGAGTGTTTCCTGTTGTTCGGCTGTTTGCCGAAGTGCGACACGTTCTCGCTTACTCAGCTGTTCGAGTGGCCTCCCAGAAAGGCTACCGGTCAGCCCCTCGGTTGCCTTGAGAATCGTTTTCTGCTTTTCGGTAACCGCGACCAAATCTTGAGTCAAGCGGCGATACCGGTTTGATTGAAGCAACGCGTCGACGAGCGGTTGCAGCGAGGCGATCGCCTCCCGCTGGTACGTTTTGGCCTGCGAAAGTGCCGCGACACCCTCTGAATTACTGATTGCCTGAGGCTCGGTTGGGATCGCCGGATCTGCTCCGTTCTGCGCATGCTTCCTCGCCGCAGTTAACGCACTTTGCAGCGGATTCAATTGCTGAGCTTCCACACTTCGGAGCGTCTGAACTAGCTGTTCAAGTTGCGATGACATGACCGGATCAGAGATGCGATTGTGCCTCAGATCCGCGGCTAGTGTGGCGGTCTTTGCCATTAGTCCATCCTGTGCATCGCTAATTGCACGGCGGATCTCATTTTCGGTCAGCCCGATACTACGTAGCGTTTGGACCTCCTTTTGCGTTAACTGGCCGATTTGCTCCCAAGCAATTTTCAATTGACTCGTACGCTCATGCGACTGTTTCTCCCGCGTAACGATCCGGGCTAGTTCTGCGATCAAGCCCTGTTGGCGGAGGGCTAGCTCCTGGGCCAGTGTTTCCTTGTCGATAATTTGCAGCACATGGTCCGGTTCACTGCGACCCTCAGCGGGCTGGTTGTCGTATGCCGATGCATAAAAGGCGACCTCGGTGCCCGCTGGCCAGCGGTAAGCAGTCAGATCCCAAGCATATTTCACAAGCTGCTGCTCACCTTCGGCTACCTGTTGTTCGATCCTTTTACGATCTGGGGGATCCGGTTTCTGTTGCTGCTGCCACAAAAGAATTGGCTGGTGACTTTGTTCCTCGTCACCAACCGATTGAAAATGCAGGGTGACATCTCGGAGAGCCAGATTATCTTTCGCGAAAATTTCCAGCGGCAGCATGGCATCAGGACTAGCGCGATAATAGCCGGTCGGTTTTTCGATTTGCACCGTGGGTGGCGATTCCGGTACAACTCGCACGGCAACCCGTTGTTGGTCACCGCCTTCGACCCCGTGCCGATCGACCACTCGGATTAACGCCGTGCCGTTTTTTCTCAGAAGCCAATCTTTATTTCCTTCGATTAAGGCAAATCGCTCCCCATCGATTTTCAAAGGTAGCGAATCTCCTGACGTCGTTGTCAGTGTCGCCGATGCGAGTGGCACGCTGGCAGTTCCTTCAAGCGTCACGCGACTACCTGCTAATCCCCAGATTTGTCCGCTTTGCAGTTGCAAAGGCCAACCCGTATACACTGGCGGGTGCACTTTAAATTCCACCGTTCTAATTTCCGGGGGAACCACCGGCTGCAAGGTATGCCATTCGGTTTCATCATCACCGCCTACGGCACGGAATTGAAAGGCATGCTGCACGTCTTGACGTTGTGCGACCATAACGCCATTTACCTGCTGCATCGGCTCGACAACTGTTTTTACTGCGCCATTGTTTTGAAATCGGTACTCAATATTTACCTTCTTTGGTAACTTATTTTTCCGATCGGTAAGTTCCGCCTCGAACAGGCCTCCGACGGGAATATGGGAGGCGGTGTTTTGAAATGCAAGATCATTGACCTGAGGCCAGACCGTATCGCCGAAGGGATTCATTAACCGCTCTATGGCGATCCTCGCACCAGATGGCAATAGGAATGCAGCAGTCGCGAGGGTTGCAACGCTCAGCAGTCCGATGACGAATGCGATCATCGCATGTCGATAGTGCACGACTTCGCGAACTGGCAATTCCCGAAGTGCTTCGGACGCCTCCCGGATGACCTCCCGTCTCATGGAGTCTGACCCAATGCCCACTGTTTTCTCGTCGTGGAGGAATTCGACCGCAGTTGCAATCTTGTGGCGTAGCATAGGAAAACGCCCCTGGATACGTTGCGCCAAAGACAAGTCGCTTAGCGGATTGCGAATCAGCGGAAGTATGAAACGAGCCGTCAATGAAACGACTGCCATCGCAAATAAGAGGCTGAGCGTAATGCGAGAGAAACGATCATTCTGCCGCAGGATAAAATCTACGCTCCCGATTACTAGCAACCACAGCGCGATGATCGACGACACCCAGCCGCAGCCAAAAAGTATTTTTGCAATCCATGCGCGTCGACGGACAAAGCGGATCGTATCTTTGAGCGTATCATCCATCAAATTTTCTCTGCGTCTCAACCTGCCTCTCACCGCAATTGCACCCCATCATCGCCGCTCACTTTATTCTAGCGGATGGAACGATGCTCTGGGGCGATAATTGCTTGTGGCCGGATAACTCTGGAAAGATAGACTAGGAACAATCAAAAATGAACCCGCGTGGCAGCGATCCCGAGTCGCTACAATCAATATGCGCAGTTAAATCTGCGATGATCGACACTGAGCTATGCTGCGATACCGTGCAATTGGGACCTTGGTGCCGCCCCTATCGCCGAAGGATCGTGTTAGTGGGCAACTTGAGGCCAGTAAGTTTCAAACTCAAATTCCGGACTGTTATCAAGATCGTGGCAACGCACGCAAAGATTCTTTTTCGCCTGCTGCAGGGTAACGTGCATTTGCGAACGGAGTTGTTCCAATTCCGCATCGTCTACTTCAAGATCGCCATTCTCCGCCGCAACATGTGTTGCACCGCCACCGTGGCAGTTTTCACACCCATTACCAAATAAATGGGGTGTCTGCTTCTGATTTTCATAGCCGGTCGCAAAAGGATAATACTCTTGGGGTTCCCAGCCGGTGACATGGCAACTTAAACACTCCGGATCATGCTGTCGACCGAGCGGCAAATTGATGAGCGTGTCGGTGGCATGGGAATGAGAGCTGTCCTCCCAGATTTCATAGGCGTCGCTGTGGCAGTCGGCACAGGTTTCACTTCCCACGAATTCTCGGCCACTCGGATGCGGATTTGCCTGCAGGGACAGTCCTGCGAGACCGAGCGTGCGCAGTTGATCCTGATAGGCAGTAAATAGTCGCGTGATCGAATCGTTGTCCTCGAATCTGCCGTCAAGCGGAACACGTTGGTAACGAACATCAGTCGGATTCTCGTACAATCCGAGGACACCGACGTACATGCCCTTGTGCCCTAATTCAATCACTTGCACGCCGTTGCCGATCGATTCCGGTTCCGGTGGTGGTGGGTCACTGTCACCAGCCACTACCACATAGTTAAAATCAGCAAATCTCTCGCCTAATGCCTGAGCCTCCTCGACCGTGGTATTAGCGAGTAAAATACGCAACTTACAATTCTCTTCTTCGAGACGTTTAACGATCGGCTCAAGCGCTGTTTCCGGCGATTGAAAAATGTAGTCAGCATTCTGCAAATCTTCTGCGTACTGCTCACCTAAAACTTGCGTGACACCGATCCGCATGCCACCCACCGTAAGCACGCGGTAACGACTGGTCAGTCCGAAGTCTTCATCGAAAATCGATTGCACGTTTGCTGAGACAAACGGAGACTCTCCTTCGGGCGTGAGTTGAGACAAAAGTGTCTCAGATGGGAGTTGCAGGTCACGTGCCCCCAGACCGATCACGTCATATCCCAATGCGCGGTGTGCATCGATAGAGACTTGGTATTTGATTGCTGCCTGAGGACCGAATCGTCGAACCATGCCGCCTAGGTCCACTGCGGCGAGCGACCAACCCTTTGCCTTTAACTGCTCGAACAAATCCATCCGTCGATTCAGACCACCCTTCTGATTCTCGAGGCCTGCACATCCGCATGGCTCAATGTATCCGTCTAGCAACCCTGATAAGAGGATGGCTGCCCTCGGTTTCTTCCAATCAACGAAAATACTGCCGTTAAGTTTGGCGTAGTCTTTATTCGTTTTTGCATTTGCAGCATGATAGCCATCGAGTTTCTTGTCTGTCGGTGGTTCCTGCTCCCCGCTTTGCCCTACGCTATTCTCGGCTTGAAGTACCTTGTCTGGTGCTTGAAATTGATTTTGCCCCCCGGGATCGACCACGTGTGTCAACGCAACCGTTTCACGGTGCTGCCCGCGATGCGATTCGTGCACCTCGCTCTCGCCACAACCGGTCAACAGCACCAGTATCACTAAGCGACTGAGCGTGCCGTGCAAGGACGAGGTTTTCAAGCATCGATCTGCCATCGGGTTCCTTCCCCGCACTCGGTGTCGGTGACGCCCGCTTCGTGCGGTGCCGTATCCTGAGACGCTACTTTGCCGTCTTTTCGCGTTCAGGCGACAAAACGTCTCCGGCCGATTCCGGTGCGGTCTGCTTCTCGGGGGCCACGATCTCAAGTTTGACAGGCAATTCAATTTCAGGATAGTCCGGATGACCAGTCGCAAGGACAATCTTGCCCAACGGGTGCGACCCCGTTCCGTAAACACCCGGCATCGCATTCTGAGGAGGCGTTATTATCAGCGGAAACTGCCTCAGCGTTCCTTTTGCTAGCAGTAGATCCGGACCAACTTCCACAGCTATCCCCGGTGGGTCACTGGAGATCACTTTGACTTGGACGTCGTCGCGATAGCGCCCCGCAACCTGCATCAGCAACCGGACTGGATCTCCGCTGCCAGCAAAGACTTTTCCCAGATCCAGGACCTGTGTGTTGCGATCGAGTTTGGGGCCAAAAAGATGCACCGGTTTGCGGACCGTACCATTCACTTTCAGTCGCACTGGTTGAGTAAAAGAGGGATCGGTCCGGAATACAACCGCCTCGTGGAAGTTGCCGATCGGCATCCCAGGAAAAAATTTGACCCGCACTTTAAAACCGCTCGTCGCGTAGGGTTCGCTGATCTGGTCAGTCGCAATCGGCTGATAGTCGACTTTCACAAAATTCTTGAGGTCGTCTTTTCCCAGCGTCGATTCGAGCACCTCGACCGGCTTTTCTCCATAAAAGAAAAGTTGTGCCTCGAGTGTTTTTTCCATGTCGTTCGCCAATCCCGATGCAAAGAGTGTCGGGGGCTTGAATGCGAAATCTGGGGTCACGGTCCCCTCAATTTTCAGCTGAATGCTCTGCTGTGTCGGATCATTGGTTTTAATCGGAGCACGCTTGCGATATTTGCCCTTCGACTTCCCCGTCTTCCAGGTGAGGGTTACCTCGGCAGTCTCTCCTGGAGGAATCGTTTTCCTAGACACTTTGCTGACAGTGCATTTGCAGGAGGGCTTTCCTGGAATAATTTTCAGGTCCGACAACCCTTCATTGCGGAGCACAAACGTATGTGTACCGGTTTGATTCTGATACATTCGATTGAATGTGTGCGTGGTGCTGGCTGTTACCAGTTTAGGGCCGATGAGTAGGTCGCGGTCTTGTGTGCCGGCCAGCAATGGTGTCTCAATTGTCCAGCCGAATTCAGAGACAGTACGAAGCACGGCGACTCCGGCGCCAAGTGCAACGGCGATGATGGCACAGATAAAAATTTTCATCAATCAGTTTGCAGTTTTTATTTTTCGTTTTTGTTACGCACGTATATTTATATTCTATCGGCCCCGCAGGTCGAGCGTCAAATCACGCACCGCGTCTTGCCGTATCGCTTCTCCGACCAATACGGTTAGGGCGATTTCGCGTGCGAAAACATTTTGTCTGGTCAGCCGGCCCAACCAGTCACGAGCGACTAATCTCACTCAGCGGAGACTCGCCGGCAGCAATATCCTCTGCAGATAATCGCGACACTCGTCGAGGAATCCTTGCACATCTTGGCGGCGATAATCGGGATAGGTCCACTCCCAGTGGTGCCAGCGACGTTTGCGGTAACCAAGCGTGACTTCAGCGTAAATGCCTCGTCTTAAGTAGATTCGATGGGCGTGATCTTTAGTCGATGCTAGGACCAATTTCCCAAGCGTCAGATAGCCGGGATCCAAATTGAGCGGCCGGACTACATTTCCTGCGTTCGTCTGGGCGAATTCGATTTCCCAAGAATTAGTTTGATGTTTCCAGGCAGCTAATTCCTCTGCATTCGCCGGACGCTCAAAAGCCCAAAGACTCTTTAACAAAGGGCTGCCCATTGAGGGAGTGTAATAGTCGGTTTCGGTAAATTGAAAAACAGGACTGCGAAGTGCCGTTTTACCCCATGCCGCCTCAGCCCGCTGCAGTGACCACTCGAGCGCTGCCTCGTCTTGACTGAAGGCGGCTAAAACCATCATTACTTTGTCAGGCGTGCGGGCTTCACCCATGGCGAGGTTGATCCATCGGTCAATAAGCCTTTGCAAAAACCGCGCGCTTGTGGCTCGGCTGGTTGGAAAAAATACAGGCTCCCTTCTCTGCATCCGCGTCAAGCGGCACACAGCGAAGCGACACTTTCAACTCTTTGAGGATCCGTTCCATCGGTTCACCTTCGGCGAAGTGACACTCAGCAAAGCCTCCGTGGATTGCCGTTGGATCATCGGCATCCGGGGTGAAATATTCGCGAAATTCCTCTAGGGTATCGATTTTCTTCGTCACTCGCTGGCGATTTTCCAGCGCGCGTTTGAAAAGCTGCGTTTGCATGGACTCCAGTTGTTTGGCGACCGTGCCAACAAATTCAGCTCGCGGAATGCTCTCTTTTTGTTTTGGTGGTTGATCCCGCCTTCCAACGAAGCAACTGTCACTTTCTACGTCCCGAGGTCCGATTTCGACACGAAGCGGCACCCCTTTCTTGATGTGCTGCCAGGTTTTCTCTCCTCCCCGGATATCACGGCGATCCATCAGCACTCGGACGGGTTCATTATTGAATGATTGGCCTTCCAGGGCGATCTTCAGTTTTTCACAATATTCCAGAACAGCAGCAGTTGAATCGTCGCCGCGTAATACCGGAATTATTACGACGTGTTGTGGTGCGAGTCGTGGCGGAATGATCATCCCATCATCATCGCCATGCGTCATAATTAGACCACCGACCAACCGGGTAGAGACGCCCCAGGAAGTTGTCCAGGCGTAAGCCTCTGCCCCGTTTTCATCCTGAAATTTGATATCTTGGGCTCGCGAGAAGTTCTGCCCAAGGAAATGCGAGGTACCGGCCTGCAATGCTTTGCGGTCTTGCATCATGGCCTCAATGCTGTAGGTCGCCACCGCCCCTGGAAAACGCTCTTCGGCTGTTTTTTCCCCTTTAATGACAGGCATGGCCATCCAGTTCTCGGCAAAGTCAGCATAGACATCGAGCATTTTACGAGTCTCTTCTTCCGCCTCCGCCCGATTGGCATGCGCGGTGTGCCCCTCTTGCCAGAGAAACTCTGCGGTTCGCAAAAAGAGCCGCGTTCGCATTTCCCATCGCACCACATTCGCCCATTGATTTATCAGCAGCGGTAAATCGCGATACGATTGAATCCACTTGGCATACATCTCTCCGATAATTGTTTCGCTGGTTGGGCGGACAATCAACGGCTCCTCGAGTGGTCCAGCTGGTTGAAGCCCCCCCTGCCCATCCGGTTCGAGGCGGTGGTGTGTCACGACAGCACATTCTTTGGCAAACCCCTCAACGTGGGCCGCTTCTTTTTCCAAATAACTCATCGGAATAAAAAGTGGAAAATACGCATTAACGTGGCCCGTTGCCTTAAACATGCGGTCGAGCGCTTGCTGCATGTTTTCCCAAATCGAGTAGCCCCAAGGTTTGATCACCATGCAGCCACGGACGGGAGAAATTTCTGCGAGATCGGCCGCACGAATGACCTGCTGGTACCACTCCGGGTAGTCATCGCTGCGGGTCGGTTGGATAGCATGCTGGGGTGGTTTGGCCATCGGAAGTCCAAAAAAGCGTAATTGTGTCCAGGAGCCAGTATTCTATGGCAGGCGATGGTTCGCTCGCAATATCTCTGGTCCTTGTGGAAATCCATTCGCTGATTCTAAAATGTGGACCGCTCATACCGCGTGAGCGGAACGGCTGACATGAAAGATGCAATTGCCGTTTCGGTCAAAATGACCTTCCCGCCGAAACACGAGCCCCACAATTTTCGGGAACAACAAATCATGCCCCGCCAACCTGTCAATAAATTGCATGCCGAGCAGACTATCGATCAGGTATTTCTTTTAGGCGGCAAACAGCTTCGCTCCAATCGGCAAGGCAATCTTTATCTGCAGTTCCGCCTATCGGACCGATCCGGTTCCCTCGAGGCGAGGATGTGGAACGCCAGCGAGGCGAAAGCAGCACAATTTGCCGACGGCGACTACGTTCAGGTAAAAGGCACTACGCAGTTGTTCCAGGGTGCCATTCAGCTTATCGCCAAGAGTATGGAAAAAGTTTCTAGTGAGTCGGTCAATGAAAGTGATTTTCGCGTGCTCCCGGCCGAGGTCATTGATGGCTTGCGCACGAACCTGAGTAAGCGGTTCGATCGACTGGAAGATGCCGATCTTCGAGAGTTGGCACGGACCTATCTGGAAGATACGTCGTTTATGGACAAATTCACCCGTGCCCCCGCAGGCATCAAAAATCATCACGCGTATCACGGTGGATTGTTACAGCACGTGGCAACTTTGTGCGACTTGATCGATCGGGTCGCCGATACTTATCCGCAACTCGACCGTGAACTGATGCTTCTAGGGGCACTTTTACATGATTCTGGCAAAGTAGATGAGTTGGGATATGATCGTGACTTGCACTATACCGACCAGGGGCAGTTGCTCGGCCACATTGTAATCGGACTTTCTCTGCTCGATAAGAAGTTGAGTGAGTTGTCCTTGTTTCCGAAGACAAGGGCAATGGAATTAAAACATCTGTTAGTAAGTCATCACGGTAGTCTCGATGCAGGCAGTCCCCAGGTCCCGATGACGCGAGAAGCGCTGGTGCTTCACCGGCTGGATGAACTGGACGCTCGACTCCATCAGTTTGATCAAGTAATTCGAGGCGATAACAATCCCGATAGTTGCTGGACCCCGTTTTATCCCAATTTGGGCCGCAAGCTTTTCAAGGGAAGCGGTGGGCAATGAATGAAGACGAGCTTCAGGATTTGCTTCTCCAACATGTACTTGCCCCGGGTTACCTTCCCGTTAAGCCCCGTAAGATTGCGGAGCGACTCAGATTCGATGAATCGCAGACGCGTCAGCTCAAAAAAAAGATCAAACAACTCGTGAAGCGCGGGCAGCTTGCGTATGCCGCGGGCCACGCGGTGATTCCGCCTAGTGCAGACGACTCTGAAGATGGCGTGATTGGAATTTTTCGCAGGTTACCGGCGGGATACGGCTTTGTGCGCCCCACCAATGTGATGAACAAATCGCAACGGGCCGATATCTTTATCCCGGCAAAACATGCCGGCGATGCTGCCAGTGGCGACAGGGTTCGGGTCCGGCTACGTGGGAAGCGAGGCTCGAAACGCGGTTTGGGCCCGGCCGGCGCGATCGTGGAAGTTGTCGAGCGTGAGACACATCGTTTTGTAGGGGCCTATTTTAAACAGGCTGGTATTTCCCTGGTGCAGGTGGACGGAAAAATTTTTTCAGCACCGGTACGGATCGGTGATGCGTCGGCTATCAAGCCACAGATCGATGAAAAAGTAGTGATCGAAATGGTGCAATTTCCTTCACACTTTCGCCAGGGAGAGGCTGTTATCGTTGAAATACTCGGGCCCCGCAATCAGCCGGGTGTTGACACGCAATCAATTGTGCATGAGTTCGGTCTTCCGGGAGACTTTTCTGATGCGGTTCTTGAGGAGGCGCGTCAGGTTGCCGCAGCGTTCGATGAATCGATTCCAGAAGAGCGGAGCGATTTTACCGAATTGACGGTTGTTACTATCGATCCGATCGATGCCCGGGATTTTGACGATGCCATTTCCTTGTGTCGTACTGAAGAAGGACATTGGCGGCTCGGTGTGCACATTGCAGATGTTTCGCATTTCATTCGGGACAAGACCGAACTAGATCGTGAGGCATACGATCGCGCAACCAGTGTTTACCTGCCCGATCGGGTGATTCCGATGCTGCCGGAGACCATTTCCAATCATTTGGCCAGTTTGCAGCCGGATCGGGTACGTTACACGCGGTCAGTCCTCATCGAATTCACCGAAGATGGCATTCCGCTCGACGTGGAATCGGTTGCAGGTGCGATTCGTAGCGACCGACGATTTCATTACGAGGAAGTAGATGCCTTTCTAGCTTCGCCCGACGGTTGGAAAAAAAAACTGACTCCGGAGGTACATCGTCTGCTAGGCGATATGCATTCGCTGGCCATGATTTTACGGGAGCGCCGATTCACCCGCGGTGCCTTGGAGCTTTCTATGCCAGAAACAAAAATTGATTTAGACAAACAGGGCCGCGTTTCGGGTGCACATCTGGTCGACAATACGGAAAGCCATCAGATCATCGAAGAATTTATGCTTGTGGCCAATGAGGCGGTAGCTGGCCTGCTACGGTCGAAGCAACTTCAGTTTCTCCGCCGTATTCATGAGTCGCCCGAGCCGCGTAAATTACGTGCTCTGACAAAATTCGTGCAGGAATTGGGGGTTGAAACTACCAGCCTCGAAAGCAGGTTTGCTCTGCAGCGTTTACTGCATTCGGTTGAGGGACAACCGCAACAACATGCGGTGAATTTTGCGCTGCTGCGCAGTTTGCAGCGTGCGGTTTATAGTCCAATCGAAGAAGGACATTTTGCGCTAGCAAGCGACTGTTATTGCCACTTCACTTCCCCCATCCGGAGATACCCGGATTTATTGATCCATCGGCTGTTACGATCCTTGGATCATGGTCGACCGGTGAAGCAAAAAATAGATGCATTGCACAATTTGGGTGCCCACTGCAGCGAGCGGGAACAGAGAGCCGAGCAAGCGGAACGGGAGTTAGTGCGCGTTAAGCTGCTCAACTACCTCAGCACACGACTCGGTGAAGAGATGGATGCCAAAGTGACCGGGGTCCAAGACTATGGACTTTTTGTGCAAGGAACCTCAATACCTGCCGAGGGCCTTGTGCATGTCGCGTCGCTTGCCGATGACAATTATTCGTTTGACAGTGCCGCCCACACGCTGTCGGGTCGTCGCAAGCACAACGTTTTTCGACTCGGTGATTCCCTCCGCGTCGCGGTAGCACATGTTGATGTCGACCGTCGAGAATTGGATTTTCGCCCGGTGCAACGTCCGGTTCGGAAAAATCATGTATCCAAGCGGTCGAAGGCATCCCGCAACAAGACAATGCGTCGTGGAGGGACGAGCACGGACGCAAAGCGATCGGCAAAATCGATCAAAGGGCGTGCGACAAAAAAAACGCGCCGCTCAAAACGTTGAGACCCTACGGTGGATGAATAGGCCCCCTGGCGGGGGCGTGATCGTGCGCTAAAATAGGAGAGAATTCTCTCCGAGGTGTGAACAAGGATGACATCGACACTCACTCAAACCCCCCTACACGCTTGGCATACCGCACGGGGCGCGAAGATGGCCGAGTTCGGTGGCTGGTCAATGCCGATCCAGTACGGGTCGATTGTCGGCGAGCACCGGGCTACCCGCACGGGGGCGGGGATTTTTGACATTTCCCACATGGGTCGCTTCATATTTCGTGGGTCTGCTGCGGGGGATTTTCTAGACCGATTGCTTTCCCGACCTGTGGCGGACTTAGAAGAGGGACGCGTGCGGTATGCGTTAATGACGAATCACGAAGGGGGGACCGTGGATGATGTGTTGGTCACACATCTTCGCAATGCGGAGGGTCCGTTTTTCCTCGTAGTGGTCAATGCCGGGAACGCGGACAAAGTGCTACGCTGGCTGGACGAGCGGCAACAGGCATTCGACCTAACTGATGCGGATCTGATACGGGAAGATGTAACGCATCAGCAGTCGATGTTAGCCGTGCAGGGGCCGCGTTCGGCCGAGGTATTGACTACGGTCTGTGGCACAGATTTTTCTGCAATGACCTATTACACCGCCACTCACGCAACGGTGGATACTAGTCCAGCAATCGTGAGCCGAACGGGTTACACGGGTGAAGACGGCTGGGAATTAATCGTGCCGGCAGAAGTTGCTGAATCGCTCTGGCAAAAATTGCTCGAAAGTTGTGAGCAGGTCGGCGGAACCTGTGTTGGCCTCGCAGCCCGCGACACTCTGCGTTTGGAGGCGGCGATGCCACTCTATGGACACGAATTAAGTGAAGAAATTTCACCCCTGCAGGCGGGCCTGGAATTTGCCGTAAAGCTTGAGGGCCGTGAATTTGTGGGCCGCGATGCGTTGGTACAACTCGCGACGCGCGAGCATTTGCCGCGTCGCATCGGCCTTGTCGGCCATGGTCGCCGCGCACCCCGCGATGGATATCAGATTTGTTCGGGCGGACGCTTGATCGGCCATGTGAGCAGTGGGACGCATTCTCCAACGTTGGATCGGCCGATTGCCATGGGGTATGTTGAGCCGGAATTCGCCACAGTTGGCACTGCGGTATCGATCGATATGCGAGGGCGTGAGGAGGCAGCGGAGGTGGTAGCATTGCCCTTTTATAAACGCTTGGTAACTTAGACCCGTTGTCTGTCGGTTTGGTCCACCGCAGTATGAAAAGAATTTGACTCTCGCTTAATCAACGTAGGGAAGGAAAATCAAGTGAAACCCGAAGAACTCAAATATGCAAAAACCCATGAATGGGTCCATGTTGATGGAAGCAAAGAGCACTCCGATGAGGCGGATGCCACTGCAACGGTGGGGATCTCGGCATTTGCGGTCGAAGCGTTGACGGATCTGGTTTTTCTGGAACTTCCCCGAGTAGGTCAGCAAGTTCAACCGGGCGAATCACTCGGCGAGGTTGAATCGGTCAAGGCGGTCAGCGACATTTACAGTCCGGTGGCAGGTGAAGTTTTGGAAGTCAATCAGGAACTACCTGAATCGCTGGAATGGCTTGGCGAGGATCCTTATGGACGCGGTTGGATCGCAAGAGTTCGGCTTGCAAAGGATGCTAGTTTGGAACATTTAATGGACCACGCGGCCTATAGTAAAATGTGTGCCGAGGAGGAGCATTGAACCGTGTCGTACATCTATAACACGCCCGAAGATCAGCAAGCGATGCTGGAAGCAATCGGCTGCGGATCGATCGAAGAACTTTTCGCTGCAGTCCCGCAGTCACTCCGGTTGCAGCGACCACTCCAGTTGCCCGAAGCGATGGGCGAGCTGCAACTCACCGACCACCTCGCGGAGCTTGCAGCGCAGAACAGGTCGCCCGCCGATACGGTCTGTTTTCTGGGGGCAGGCAGCTACGACCACTTCATACCGGCCGTCGTTGATTATGTGGGCTCGCGCGGTGAATTTTACACGTCCTACACGCCCTACCAACCGGAGGTGAGTCAGGGAAATTTACAGGCCATGTTTGAATACCAGACCATGGTTTGTGAATTAACCGCGATGGATGTTTCCAATCAGAGTCTCTACGACGGTGGCTCGGCCACGGTAGAAGGTGTGTTGATGAGCCTGGACGTGACTCGACGACGTGGTCGGGTGTTGGTTGCCGAAAGTGTGCATCCGGAGTTTCGACAGATAGTAGAGACGTATCTTGCACCGCTGGAGACCGAGGTCGTTTCCATACCATGTCCCAGCGGTGTCATCGACCAGCGGGCTTTGGCCGACGAGCTCAGTGATGACACTGCGTGTCTCTTGCTCCAGCACCCAAATTTTTTCGGTTGTCTGGAAGAAGTACATCAGATCGTAGAGGTCGTCCATGCTGCCGGCGCACTTATTGTCTCCGTGGTAGATCCCATCAGTCTGGGACTGTTGGAGCGCCCGGGCGATTATGGCGCAGACATTGTGGTCGGAGAGGGGCAATCACTCGGGACTCCGATGCAGTACGGCGGGCCGTATCTGGGACTGATGGCGTGTCGGGACAGCTTTGTTCGCCGGTTGCCAGGAAGAATTGCCGGACAGACGGTTGATCGAAGAGGTAATCGATGTTGGGTTCTAACCCTACAAACGCGTGAGCAACACATACGCCGCGACAAGGCCACCAGTAACATTTGCTCCAATCAGGGACTCTTCGCCTTGCGAGCAAGCGTCTATCTTGCGGCTATGGGGCCTGAGGGAATGCGGAAAGTCGCCGAGTTGTGCTTGCAGAAAACCGCTTATGCGCGGCAGCAGATCATCGAGTCCGACCGTTTGGAAGTATTGTTCGATCGACCGGTCTTCAAGGAATTCGTGATTCGCGATCGGGAAAATGCCGTCGAGGAGTTGTTGGCAGACGCCGAGCGAGCGGGGATCTTTGCCGGGGTGCCCCTCGGTCGCTGGTACCCCGACCTTGCAGACTGCTTTTTGTTTGCGGTCACCGAGAGGCGGACGCGCAGGCAGATCGATCGATTTTTGCAATTCGTCAGCGAACACACTACCAGTGGAGTGACCCATGCGAAATAAACACGCCACGCAGCTGATCTTTGAGTTGTCTCGAGCAGGCCGGAGTGCCGTTTCGCTTCCAACCGCCGACGTACCGCAGCAACCGGTGGACCAACTTATCCCGGAACGTTTTTTGGCCAGGACGGCCCCGCAGCTACCCGAAGTCTCCGAGCCTGAAATTGTCCGGCATTATGCAAATCTCTCGACGCTGAACATGTCGGTGGACACGCATTTTTATCCGCTCGGCTCCTGCACAATGAAATACAACCCGAAGCGGAACGAGCGGCTCGCTTCCATTGCCGGCGTGGTGGATGTGCATCCCTATCAGTCAGAAAGCAGCCTGCAGGGATTGTTGCGGATCTTTTTCGAGCTGCAGCAGATGCTGGAGGAAATCAGTGGACTTGATGCGGTCAGCCTGCAACCAGCCGCCGGGGCCCACGGAGAGCTAACCGCGTTGATGGTTGCCGCGGCCTATTTTCGGGAGATCGGGGACAATCGCACGAAGGTTCTTTCACCCGATTCGGCACACGGCACCAATCCGGCGAGTGCACGGATGTGCGGCTTTGATACGGTCACGGTGAAGAGCACGTCGGACGGTTTCGTCGATCGAGACGATCTGATTTCTAAACTCGACGAATCGGTAGCTGTGTTGATGATCACCAATCCGAACACGCTGGGTCTTTTTGAGCGAGGTATTGCAGAAATCGCTGATGAAGTTCACTCGCGGGGCGGACTTATCTATCTGGATGGTGCCAACATGAACGCGATTCTCGGTATTACCCGACCGGGCGACTTCGGCGCCGACATGATGCATTTCAACCCGCACAAAACGTTTAGCGGTCCGCATGGCGGGGGTGGCCCCGGCGCAGGTCCGATTGCGGTTGCTGAGAAATTGACACCCTATCTGCCGGTTCCTCGTGTGGCCCGCCTCGAAACGGAGGAGGGATATACTTATCGGCTCGATTGGGGCCAGCCGCGATCGATCGGGCGTGTGCGAAGCTTCTTTGGCAATTGCGGTGTACTGGTACGGGCTTACTGTTACCTGCTCACGCATGGACCAGATGGCCTTCGCAGTGTCTCGGAAAATGCGGTGCTCAATGCCAATTATTTACTCAGCCGCGTAAAACATTTTCTACCCGTTCCTCAGGGTGATCGTTGCATGCACGAATTTGTAGCCTCCGCGGCACAACTTAAGAGTGATACGGGCATCTCGGCTATGGACATGGCCAAGCGATTGCTTGACTACGGGTTCCATGCTCCCACCGTATATTTTCCCTTGACCGTGAGGGAGGCTGTGATGGTGGAGCCAACCGAAACGGAGAGCAAGGAGATGTTGGACAAGTTTGCCGAAACGCTTTTCCGTGTCACTGAGGAAGCGGCAGACCTGTTGCACGATGCGCCCCACACCACGCTGATCAGTCGACCCGATGAGGTCACCGCGGCACGAAAACCGAAACTGCGTTGGCAGCCTTCGGCAGAGGACTAGACACCGCGACCGCCAGCCGCTGTGCCCACCCGGCCACTCCACCCGCAACCACGGGGCTGCCGGATCGCTGGCAAGGAGGCCTTTCATGGAAACGATCCAGTGCGAAATCTTGGCCGATCTTCCTCGAGTTGGGGCGGCGAATATGGCCGTAGATGAAACGCTATTGGGTACGGTGCAAAGGACAAAAATTCCAATTCTCCGATTTTACAGCTGGTCAGAGCCGACGCTGTCACTCGGTTACTTTCAAGCGTTTTCTGCTCGGAAACAACATCCACCGTCTTTGGCGTGCTCTGTGGTCCGACGGACAACCGGGGGTGGTGCAATCCTCCATGATCGGGAACTCACTTACAGTTTGATCTGGCCGAAGGAAATCCGTCCATGCCGAATCGCCGACCAGGATCCAGGCGCTGAATGGATGTATCGTTGGGTGCACCAGGCACTCCTTGATGTGCTTCTAAAGCTGGGAGCCAATCCGCGATTCTCCGATCCGACGCCCTCCGGCCCGGCAGATCCGTTTCTCTGCTTTGAACGCCGGAGTTGTTGGGATCTGGAAATTAAAAATATGAAAATCCTCGGCAGTGCACAAAGAAGTCACCGGGGTGCTATTTTGCAGCATGGTAGCCTTTTGTTAGAGTCTTCTCAGTTTACGCCTCATTTGCGAGGACTTTTCGACCAACTACAACCCTGCCCGATCGATGTAATCATCGCCAAGTGGAGTGAGAGAATTGCTGAAACCGGGAATCTAACGCTTCAGCCGAGCACGCTTAATCCTCAGCAGGAACAGACAAGTTTGGAACTTGCTGCTGGAAAATACAGTGATGGAAAGTGGACAAAAAAACGGTGAATTTCGCAAAAGGTCTATTTTCATTGGCCGAAATTGACCATTTTGCTTGGGCCCTCAAACCATTTGGGGTATACTGCCCGTCAGAGAACGTCGTGGCCGATTCGGGGTGAATCCTCTCCATAATCCATCATTCTCTCTTTCCTAACGTTCACCTCGAACCGACAGCGCCGGTTATTTCGCGTGCGCGCAACTGTTGCTGGTCGGGATGTGCAATGTCAGCAGGGTCGGGGGCATCGGGGAGAAGGTGGTGGGTTTGAAGTTAGTAGTAATTGGCGGGTCTCACAACGGCAAGGAAATTGCTGTTTCCGGACCTAAGTTTTTTATTGGTCGGGATCGCGATTGCCAGTTGCGACCCAATAGTGACGTGGTCTCTCGACATCACTGTGCGCTGATTGTGGAAGACGGGTATGTCGCAGTGCGTGACTTCAACAGTAAAAATGGCACTCTAGTTGATGGGGTCCGAGTGATCGGCGAGCAGGAACTGCGATCCGGATCGGAGCTTTCAATAGGTCCTTTGCGATTTCTCGTTCAGTTGGATGTAGAGCTCGGGGGCACAAAACATCCACCGATTAAATCGTTGGAGGAAGCCGTTAAGCGGACCGCACAAGTGGCAGATGGAGAGGAAGTCAACATCGATGATTGGCTCGACGATACAGATCCGAGTGGATCGGATACAGGTCTGGTGTCTATCAAGGGCGCAACCCAGCGTCGTACCGACCCGAGTCACAAGGTGAGCCAAAGTAAAAGGACCACGATCAACGATGGTGAGCTGACTGACAGTAAAATTATGGCCGCAAAAAACACGCCTGCTGAAAAAGCGAAATTGAGTGCAGACGAAAATTCACAGTTATCGCACACGGAACCTGGCAAGCTATCCCGCATGGATTCCCAAAAAGCAAAATCAGCAGACACACAGGCTGCTGTTCGAGACGCGCTCCGCAAGCTGCGACAAAAGCAACATAAAAAAGACTGAGTGTCATTTCTCTGTTCATTTTCGCTCGGACACGGCTAGCACTGCCTTCGACGCATTCATCTTTCCCCGATTTGCGCGACTCGAAGATGGCTGAATCCGCCTTGCGATCGCCCCCCTGCTCCGCTATCGTCCGCCTCTGCGATGCGAGAGGCTTTCGCATTCGGCAGGTCCGTTTTTTCCCTCCGCCTTCATTCATTTCGAGCGAGATCAGTTATGGTGGTCAGATTAACGAGTGAATTTTGCATGAAGTTTATTGTCTGTTTTCATTCGGCCATATTTCAGGTTGTCTTGCTTACCGTCGTTCTTGGTTGCACCGGTTGCGGTGTTCATTCCAATAACCTCAACGCGACCGGAGCACGGTACTTTAAACGGGGAGATTGCAACACGGCCATTCAGAAGTTTGAGGAGGCCGTAGCCGCCAACCCGGACGATGCAGACAGCTACTACAATCTGGCCGCAGCCTATCATCATTTGGCAACCACGACCGGTGATCCCGCTTACGCGACGCAAGCAGAGGGATATTACAATCAATGCCTTGATCATTATGAGGATCATCCAGAATGTTATCGGGGCTTGGCCGTTTTGCTCGCGCAGCAGGATCGACAAGATCAGGCATTTCGTTTGCTTGAAGGATGGAAGCAGCGGAGCCCACAACTGGTCGAGCCCAACATCGCACTTGCGCAGCTACACGGCGAAGTAGGCAACGACAAAGCATCAGAAGAGCACCTGCTAGATGCTATCGCGAAAGATACTACCCACCCGCAAGCGCGAGCCGCCCTCGGTCAAGTCCATGAAAATCGTGGCGATCACCAGCAGGCGTTGGCTAACTATCACATGGCACTGCAGCGCAACTCAGCGCAGCCCCAGTTGCATGCGAAGGTGGCGTCGCTGAAAGGGGGTACTACCGGTAGCCCGCTTTTGACTCCGGCCCCGCTTACGAAAGTAGTTACCGCACCGAGCAACAATCTCCGCTACTGAGGCGGTCGCGCGTGTGGTCATTCGATGCAGACCTTAGCCAGTGCGGCCTGAAGGGCCACGACTTTATCGAGTGACTCCTGATACTCATCTTCTGGCGACGAATCGGCCACGATGCCACCCCCGGCGTGGTATAAGATTCGGTCCTCCTCAATGATCAGCGAGCGGATCACCATACTTAGGTCCATGGCACCGGCGTAGTCAATATAGCCAATTGCACCGGAGTAAATTCCGCGACGCACAGGTTCGATCTGATTGAGAATTTTCATCGCTTCAATCTTGGGCGCACCGGTCATCGATCCGCCTGGAAATGTTGCCCGGATGAGATCCAAGGCGTCTCGATCGGTAGCCAAATATCCGCTGACGGTCGAGACCATTTGAAACACCGTCGCGTAGGTTTCAATATGCATCAGCCGGGAAACCTTTATCGAGCCGAAGCGACAAACTCGGCCGAAATCGTTACGGACTAAATCGACAATCATCACATTTTCCGCCTGATCCTTTTCGCTGGCTGCCAATTCCCCGCGAAGCGCGGCATCCTGCTGCGGATCCTCTCCTCGTGGTCGCGTTCCCTTGATGGGCCGACTTTCGGCCTTTCCGGATCGATCAACCGCCAGGTACCGCTCGGGCGATGCACTCACGACCTGGAACGAGGGGGTCTGTAAGAAGCACGCAAAGGGAGCCGGGTTCCGTGCCCGCAAGCTGGCATAAAGCTGCCATGGATCATGGTTTCCCCATTCCGCTTGAAACCGTTGAGTCATGCAGGCCTGATATACATCACCGGCCTCAATGTGGTCGCGGATTGTGCGCACCGCATCGCAATATCCCGCTTGATCGAAATCACTACGGTGGCTCGACGCGGCAGCCTGGTAATGGACTTCATTGGCTAGTGATTCCTCATTTCGATCGCTACGACTGGAAGACTGCCAAACGGATAAGTCGTTCCTAATTGTATCCTGCATTTCCTGTACTTCTCGATCGATCGCCTGAGTCGCCGAAACTTGGCTGCTTCCTCGACCCACAACCGAAAGATAGGTTTCTTCGGAAATTGTATCATGACAAAGCACGCGATCATAAATTGCAAAGTAGATGTCAGGGATCTTGGTGTTCTCGAGATTTTTCAGCGATCCCCCGGGGCCGCTCCAGTTGCCTGACTCGTAGCCAAAAAATCCGACCGCGCCGCCGAGGAAGGGGAAGCGACGACTAGCTTGTTTCGGAAAATTGATGGCATATTGTTGCAATAATCGACGCAGTGCAGAGATCGCATCGCCTCGGTCTTGCTCAAGCTCAGGACCCGACTTGTGCACCTCGCCAGCAGTAGATCTAAATCGGCGGATTTCGATCTCGGCCTCAAACGGGGTACTGCAGGGAACTATGCGATGGGCCTGAAAAATAGCGACTGGTGCCCCGCCAATAAACGAATATCGACCACATTCCACCCCACTTAGACTGCTATCAAGTAGAAAGGCGTGGCCTTGCTTACGAAATGCGGTGAAGGCCTGCCAGAAAGGAACGCAAAGTTCAAGCTTTCTGAGATCATAGGAAACGTGCGCGACCCGGTTGTTGGCAACTGCATTTGAAGTCTGGCTCAACAGAGTTGACATAGCGTGACGCACTCGAATCAAAAAGTGGTTGCGGGGTCATTCTCGCTGGACTCTGTTTTAAACCATTCACGTCCGCCTCACCACAACCCCGGAAAGGGAACTGCTTGTCTTAAGGGAACCGGGGCGACCGGCGCGTGACAAAGACCTGTTCACGCCGTCGCAATATTCTGGTAGGCTAATGACTTGGACGTGTTTTTTCACCCTCCGAGCGGCTGGAGTGTCCCAGCGACCGCTCAACACAACACCCTCACAAGCCCCGAGGTAACGCTTTGCGAACCGAACAAGAAATCGCCCGCAGTTGGTCCGGGTTATTCAATGGCCAGGACCTGAACGATCAAATCTTCGATCAGGCAGAAGATCTGATTGATGCCCTGCGTCCTGAGAGTCCACTGCGACACCGGCTCGATGCAGAGCTGACAGAGTTACGCCAAATGGCTAATTGATGTTGCAGCACAGCTTCGTGCCGTGCGGCTAGCGATTGATCACAAAGCCCACGGTCCAGCCGGTAAACATCATGTCCTGATCGTCTAGCCCAAAAACGCCCAAAGTGTTTGCGTGGTTATTCGGACCATCGGACTTTCCCCGGGCGATGCCATTGGCGAAATAAAGCCACTCCCATCCAGCCTCCAGGGCAAAAGACTTGGTGATCTCCCAACTCGCATTCACTCGGACGTCGCCGGCTGGTGCCCACTTCCACTGTTTTTCATGATAGGTGGTGACCTGCCGGTTGGAGGGGGCGACCGGCACATTCATCGGTAGCGGCGACACAATTGTTTCTGGCAGTGTGGTTTCCGAGGGCTGTATGTTACGGAGCTGATATCCGACTGTGTCGCCTTGAGCGGGTACCTGTGCTTGCGCGTTAACCGGCGCTGGATTCTGCACCGTGTATCCCCCCATGATTTCCTGCCGATTGACGGCGAAAAAGCCTCGGCCCTCGGCCGAGATCGTCCAGCGGCCGCGTTGACGGAACCAGCGTACGCCCAACTGGGGTCCGAAAATGCTGTTCTCCGCCATCACGCCCAGAGGCGTGTACTGGCGAACGGATAATGCTTGCGCATCGAGAGCAGTCGGTATAGTTACCTCTTGATCATTGACATTGAAAGCCGGGGAAATGCCCTCTGGGGGAAAAACCTGTAGCGGAAAGGTGGGCCTACCATCAACATCAATCGTCACATTCGGATTGTAGTTATAGGAATCCTGGGCTTTGATGGTCGTAAAGCGACCACCCAAAAACCATTCAACATGGCTGCCGCCGTCTTTGCCCCGACCATGCAGCGGTTTGAGCCGCCATAACTTGGAAAATTCAAAGCTAGTTAGGCTACCGACATTCTCGGCCCTTCCGTTAGGATAGGGTTCGGTCACCACTGGCGGCACGTTGATTTCCGGCTCGCCATTGGTTGGATTGATGCCCGAGGGGTTGATGACGACAAGATCGCGTTGTCTGTCGGTTGGCTCGTCGTATACGTTCGGTCCATTGATGCTCATCAGTTCACCGATCCAACCGTTATTGCTGTCAGACATGTACCCGAAATCTATCCGCGTTCCAGTAGTCCGATCAAGCTTATTGGGCATCAGGGCGGTTGCTGGACGATTCACCCAGAGATGAATTCGATCATAGGTAAAGAAAAATCCTGTATTCGGTTCGATACCCCCACCGTACGAGCTGATTTCGGCTGGCGCAAAAGGTTGCCAGTCCTGTGTGAAATCGAGCGGTCCAAATGGCTGAAATTTCTGAGCATTGGCCATGGATACGGGCAGGAGCGCAAGCAGCGCACCTCCAACAAATAACACCCGCATACGAGGATT